>DASSQK010000204.1:0-17099 GCA_035702555.1 Gaiellaceae bacterium
GACCCCTTCATCCGCCAGCAGCTCGCCGACCACCCGGACTGGGTCGACGGGCTCACCTTCGCCTCCGGCCGCATGACCGCCGAGGTCGGGACGGCGCCCTTCGAGAGCTTCCAGTCGCAGTACGAGTCCACCTACGGGGCCGACAAGGTCGGCGTCAAGAACGCCGAGGGGCAGACGGTCGCCCAGCCGCCCGAGTTCGCCATGTACGCCTACGACTTCGTCCACGTGCTCACCGCCGCGATCATCCGCGCCGCGTCGACCGACCCCGAGAAGATCACCGCTGCGCTGAACCAGGTGACCACGCAGGGCGCGAACGGGGACGAGCGCGGCTTCAACCAGCACAACCACGACGGCGTCGTGGACGACGACGTCTACTTCGCGCGCTTCCGCGACATGACCTACCGCCCAGTCCCCGACGACCCTCTCTCCTCGACGCTGCCCCCGATCCCGCAGACCCGTTGAGGCGCGCGCTCTTGGCGGCGGCCGTCGTCGCGCTGGGAGCGGCGGGAGCCGCGGCGGCCTCGCCGCGGACCCAGGACGTGGTCCTCCCGGGACCGGTCCCGTACGCGACGCAGAGCCCGCCGCTCGTCGGGAAGACGGTGGTCGGTGGAGCCTTCACGCGCTACGTCTTCCACATCGCGAGCGACCAGCGCGTCGTCGTCGGCGTCGATGAGCAGGGGTCGCCCGTCTTCGTCCGCGACGCCCAGCGCCTGGACGTGCGCGGGCGGGGCGACTACCAGTTCGCGATCCCCGGGCCGATCGACGACGTGCTCCCGGGGACGGGCTCCGAGTCCAATCCGGGCCTCCGGGCCGACCAGGTGCTGTGGGCCGGCTTCTCGCCGGGGCGGAAAGTCCTCGCGGCGGACGTCTCGCTGCGGACCGCGGACGCGTCGCAGTACCTGCCGCTCCGCCTCCGCCTGAGCCGGAGCGGCGACGGGGTCACGCTCGAGGCCACGAACGCGACCACGACGTCCCAGCTCGAGTACGGCGGAAGAGTCCGCGCGCCACAGATCGCCGGGCTGCTCGACCGGACCCGGGGCTCGGCGCGTGCGGGCCGGCGCCTGGCCGCGGCGTACGCGACCTTCTACGGCTCCGTGCAGCAGTCGCGGCGGGGGCAGATCGAGGCCCCGCTGCGGGTCGAGGGCGAGCTGCGGGCCGGCGACGGCGAGCCGGTGCGCTTCTCGCGCATCCTCGGCGACGGCTTCCCGCTCGCGCTGCGCGTGCATGCGTCCGGCGAAGGGAAGCCGCGTGTGCTGCTCACCGCGGTGCCGGTCCCCGTCGACCGCCTGCTGCGACCGCCCGGCGGCGCGCCGACCTGGACGGCCGCGCTGCGGCGCCGCCCGCTGCCGGCGCCGTCCCTGCTGCGGCGGCTGCTCGAGACGCGGATGCGCCTCGTCCGGGCCGACCAGTACCAGTCGTTCCTCTCGAACCCGGATGCCGACGGGCGCAGCCGGAGCGTCTACGTCTACCGGAGCGCGGCCGCGCCGAAGGCTTCCGCCTCCGTCCCTGCGTCCGCGCCCGAGGAGAGCGGCGCCGGCCCGCTCGTGCTCCTGCTCGCGATCGGCGGCTCGATCCTCGCCGCGGGCTTCGCCCTCGTGGCCTGGGCCCACAGCTAAAGGAACGACGGCGGGAGGGGCGAACGCCCGAGTCGTGGCGGACCAGCCCGACGGCATCGTCCTGCGACGGCACCGTGACCTCGAGGGACGCGGCTGGCACCCCTGGGCGCGCCGCGTTCTGCTCGGGCTCGTCGGGGTCGTCCTGGTGCTCGCGCTCCTCGACGTCTTCGGCCAGCGACCGTCGACGGAGCGGAGCGAAGCCGGCGCGGCGACGCTGAGCGTGAACGCGCCCTCGGCCGTGCGCGGCGGGCTGCTCTTCCAGACCCGCATCACCACGGAGGCGCACAGCGAGCTCAAGGACGCGACGCTCGTCCTGAACCAGGCGTGGCTCGCCGGGCTGACGCTCAACACCCTCGAGCCGAGCCCGCTGAACGAAGCGAGCAGCGACGGCAGCCTGTCGCTCGAGCTCGGCCACCTCCCGGCCGGCTCGAAGCACGTCCTCTACCTCGAGTACCAGGTGAACCCGACGACCGTCGGGTCGCGGACGCTGAGGCTCGAGCTCCGCGACGGCGGGACGCCCGTGGCCACGCTCACCCGCAGCCTGAGGATCTTCCCGTAATGGACATCGTCCTCCGCGCCGCGTTCGCCTTCTGGTTCATCTTCTTCCTGACGCGGATCGTCGGCCGGCGCGAGCTCTCGTCGCTCGGGCCGTTCGACCTGATCATGCTGATCGTGCTCGGCGACCTCGTGCAGCAGGGCGTGACGCAGAGCGACTACTCCGTCACGGGCCTCGTGCTCGCGGGGGGCACGATCGCGCTCATGCAGGTCGGAGTCTCGTACGCCAACTTCCGCTTCCGGGGGCTGCGCACGGTGCTCGAGGGCGAGCCGATCGTGCTCGTCGAGGACGGCAGGGTGCTCGAGCGCAACCTCGGCCGCGAGCGCCTGACGCGGGAGGAGCTCGAGGAGCAGGCGCGGCAGAGCCAGATCGACTCGCTCGACAAGGTGCGCTGGGCGGTGCTGGAGGCGAGCGGCCAGATCAGCTTCATCCCCAAGCAGTAACGTCAGGCGTCGTGCCGCTCTACCTGACGGAGGCCGAGGTCGCCGAGCTGCTCTCGCCCGAGGACGCGCTCGAGGCGGTTGAGGGCTGCTTCCGCCGGCTGGCCGCGGGCGAGATCGAGAACGTGCCCCGGCAGCGGACGCGCTTCGAGGAGGGCTTCCTCGCCGTGATGTGGGCGGTCGACCGCGAGCTCGGGCTGGCGGGGCTGAAGACGTACGCGGCCGGGCGCGAGGGCGCGCACTTCGTCGTGCTGCTCTTCGAGACGGGCTCGACGGAGCCGGTCGCGGTGATCGAGGCCGACAAGCTCGGGCAGCTGCGCACGGGCGCGGCGAGCGGCGTCGCCGCCAAGCACCTGGCCCGCGAGGGCGCGGCCTCCCTGGGCGTGATCGGCTGCGGCTGGCAGGCGCGGAGCCAGGTCGCGGCGATCCGCGCGGCGCTGCCGTCGCTCGAGACCGTGGTCGCGTACTGCCGCAGCGAGGACCGGCTCGCCGAGTTCTGCCGCGAGGTGGGGGCCGAGCCGGGCGAGAGCCACCGGGACCCGGGCTCGCAGGACGTGGTCGTGACCGTCACCACCTCGCACGACCCCGTGCTGCGCGGGGAGTGGCTGCGCCCGGGCGCGCTGGTGTGCGCGGTGGGCGCGAACGACCCGCGGCGGCGCGAGCTCGACAACGTCGTGCTCGAGCGGGCGGCCTTCGTCTGCTGCGACTCGGTGGAGAACGCGCGGCGGGAGTCGGGCGACCTGATCGAGCCGGTCGAGGCGGGGGTGCTCGACTGGCTGGAGGTACAGGAGCTGCAGGAGGTCGTCGCGGGCGAGCTGCCCGGGCGGCAGGCCGAGGACGACATCGTCGTCTTCAAGTCGAACGGCCTCGCGGCGTGGGACGTCGCCGTGGGAGCGGTCGTGCTCGAGCGCGCACGCGAGCGCGGCGCCGGGACGCAGCTCTAGCTCAGCCGCTCCTGCTCGGCGGCGACGGTGGTCTCGCCGAGCGCGTGGATCACCTCGGGGCGGTCGAGCAGCCTGCGGACCTCCTCCCCCGACGCGCGGTTGCGCACGTACGGGTCGTCCAGGATGTCGTCGAGGGAGCGGCCGCGCTCGTGCTCGCGGATGACGTAGGTCGCGAGCCGCTCCTCCTGCGAGGAGCGCGCGAACAGGAACGAGAACGGGTTGCGAATGAAGCTGCTCAGCCTGCTTGCCATGGCTTCGATCCTAACGATGAGCGGGGTACAGTCACGGATGTGAGGAAGCCGTCCTCCCTCCGCTTCGCCGAGCGCGAGGTGCACGGTGTCGACGATGCCGGCAGGCCTGAGCGGATCGTGATCTGGATCGAGCGGCTTCCGGGCGCGCTCTGGGCCGTCGGCCGCGCGGTCAACCCGCAGTACCGGCCCTCGGACGAGGCGCGTGTGCACGACTACGTCTTCCAGGGCTACGAGCTGAGCGACGCGCTCGTGGCCGCGAACGAGACCCTGGAGGACGACGCGCGGGTCTCCGAGCAGGACGGGCGGGACGAGAAGATCAAGCCGTTCGTCCGCGAGGAGCTGCTGCGCCCGCTCGAGCGGTGGTTCTTCGGGCGCTAGCGCTCCGCGAGGAGATCGTCGCGACGCTGCGGCGGATGGAGGCCGCCGGCCTCGTGCGCGGGACCGAGGGGAACGTCAGCGCGCGCGCCGGCGAGCTGGTTGCGGTCTCGCCGACTTCGCTGCCCTACGAGACGCTGCGGCCGCAGGACGTCTCGCTCGTCACGGCTGGGGGCGAGCTCGTGGACGGATGCGAGCCGACCGTCGAGCTGCCGCTGCACCTCGCCGTGCTCGCGGCGCGGCCCGACGTCGGCGCGGTCGTCCACACGCATTCGCCCCGTGCGACGGCCCGGCCTCCGGCGCCCGTCGCCGAGGGTGCGTCCGGGACGCCGGAGCTCGGCGCGGCGGTGGTCGCGGCGGCGGGCGAGGGCCACGCGGTCGTGATGCGCGGCCACGGCCCCGTCTGCTTCGGCGCCGACCTCGCGGAGGCACTGGAGCGCGCGCTCGCCCTCGAGGAGGCTGCGGGCGGCTAGAGGTCGGGCAGCGTGCCCTCGCGGTAGGCCGTCCGCTCGCTCGCCTCGAAGTTCACGTAGGCCTCCTTCGGCTCCATCGTCTCGAACTCGACCCCCGCACCCTGGCGGATCGCCGCCTGGTCGACGGTGTACGAGCCCCAGGCCGGGCCGGTCGAGCGGTCGCGGGCGCCGACCGCGAGCAGGATGCAGCCTGAGTCGCCGGCACCGATGATGACGTGCTCGGTGCGGGCAGGACAGTGCACGAAGTCCCACTGACGCAGACGCCACTCCTCGCCCTCGCAGATCAGGAGGGCGTCCCCTTCGAGAACGAGGAAGTCCTCCTGGTCGCTCTCGTAGTGGTACATCGCCATCGGCTCTCCAGGGCCCAGCACGCTGACGTTGATCCCGAGCTGCGTGAAGTCGAGCGCGTCCTTGACGCCGGAGCCCTCGAACTGGCACAGGAGGCCCCGCCCCTTCCGGTCCCACCACTGCGCCTCGCGCGCGTTGAGCACGAACCAGCCTTCGCCTTTCGGGACGAGGCCGTACTTGGTGGCGGAGAGCTTCGCCTCGGGAACGGTCACTTCGGCCACTCGAGGTCGGCGTTCGGGATCGGGTCGCCGTGCGGGTCATGGGTGGGGAAGCCGAGCGCGCTGTCGATGCGCGCCTCGAGCTCCTCGGAGAGCACGTGCTCCAGCCGGTCGGCCTCGTCGTGGACGTCGTCGACGTGCAGGCCGAGCGTGCGCGCGAGGTAGAGCTCGAGCAGCCGGTGGTGCCGGATCACCTCGACGGCCACCTTCTCGCCCGCGGCCGTGAGGCGGACGCCGCGGTAGGGCGCGTGCTCCACGAGGTCGAGCGCCGCGAGCTTCTTCACCATCGCGCTGGCCGAGGCCGGCGAGACCTTCTGCTCCCGCGCGAGGGCCGTCACGGTGACGCGGTGATCGTTGTGCGCCTGCAGGTGGTAGAGCTCCTTCAGGTAGTCCTGGATCGCGTCGCTGAGCGCGGGCTTCGGCACCCGACCAGCGTACCGCGCTGTTGCTGTAGCCTCAGCCGCTCCGATGCAGATCCGCCTCGGCCACAGCCCGGACCCCGACGACGCGTTCATGTTCTGGGGCCTCGCCTCCGGCGAGGTCGACCCGCGGCGTTTCGAGTTCGAGCACGTCCTGCGCGACATCCAGACGCTGAACACCTGGGCGCTCGACGGGGAGCTCGAGGTAAGCGCGATCTCGCTCGCGGCCTACCCGCTCGTGCAGGACCGCTACGTGCTGCTGCCGCACGGCGCGTCGATGGGCTCCGGCTACGGCCCGATCGTCGTCGCGCGGAACGACCTCGGCGTCGCCGACGCGGCCGAGGTCGAGATCGCGGTTCCCGGCGAGCTGACGACCGCGTTCCTCGTCCTGCGCATGTGCATGGGGAAGTTCCGCTACCGCGCGGTGCCGTTCGACCAGATCATCGACGAGGTGAAGTCGGGCCGCGCCGACGCGGGCCTGCTCATCCACGAGGGCCAGCTCACCTACGAGGCCGAGGGCCTGAAGAAGGTCGTCGACCTGGGCGAGTGGTGGCTGCTCGAGACGGGCCTCCCGCTGCCGCTCGGCGCGAACGTGGCCCGCCGCGACGTCGGCGCCGACAACCTGTTCGAACTCTCCGAGGTCCTGCGCGAGTCGATCCAGGCCGGACTCGACAACCGTGACGAGGCGATGGAGTACGCGCTCCAGTTCGGCCGGGGGCTCGACACCGAGCTCGCCGACCGCTTCGTCGGCATGTACGTGAACGAGTTGACCTGCGACTACGGCGACGAGGGCCGCCAGGCCGTGCGCGAGCTGCTGAAGCGCGCCGAGGCGCTCGGCACCTACGAGCGCCCCGTTCGCGTCGAATTCGTCGGCTAGCGTTGGCGGCGTGAGCCGCGCTGTCGTCCTCTCCGCCGTTCGCACGCCGGTAGGCCGCTACGGCGGCGCGCTTTCGGGCGAGCGGCCCGACGATCTCGCGGCGCTCGTGATCGGCGAGGCGGTCTCGCGCGCGGGCGTGGACGCGGGCGAGATCGAGGACGTCTGGTTCGGCGCGGCCAACCAGGCGGGCGAGGACAACCGCAACGTGGCGCGCATGGCCGCGCTGCTCGCGGGGCTTCCGGACTCGGTCGCCGGCGTGACCGTGAACCGGCTCTGCGCCTCCGGGCTGTCGGCGGTCGTCGGCGCCTGCCACGCGGTCGCGGCCGGGGACGGCGACCTCTTCGTGGCGGGCGGGGTCGAGTCGATGTCGCGCGCGCCGCTCGTGATGGCAAAGCCCGAGAGGGCGTTCCCCCGCGGCGACCAGACGGTGTGGGACACGACCCTCGGCTGGCGCTTCCCGAACCCGCGGCTCGCGGAGATGTTCCCGCTGGAGTCGATGGGCGAGACGGGCGAGAACGTCGCCGAGCGCTACGGCGTCTCGCGCGAGGAGCAGGACGCGTTCGGCCTGCAGTCCCAGCAGCGCTGGGCGGCGGCGGACGAGGCCGGGCGGTTCGCCGACGAGCTGGTGGCGGTCGGTGACGTGACGCGCGACGAGCACCCGCGGCCCGACACCTCCGCCGAGAAGCTGGCGAGCCTGCGCCCGGCCTTCCGCGAGAGCGGCACGGTCACCGCCGGGAACTCGAGCGGGATCAACGACGGAGCGGCCGCGCTCGTGATCGCCTCCGAGGAGCGCGCGCGGGAGCTCGGCGCCGAGCCGCTGGGAGCCTTCGTCGGCTCGGCGGTCGCGGGCGTCGACCCCCGCGTGATGGGCATCGGCCCGGTTCCCGCGGTGCGGAAGCTGCTGGAGCGCGCAGGCGTCGGGGCCGGGGAGATCGACCTCGTCGAGCTGAACGAGGCCTTCGCCTCGCAGAGCCTCGTCGTGATCCGCGAGCTCGGCCTCGACCCCGAGCGCGTCAACGTCAACGGCGGCGCGATCGCGCTCGGACACCCGCTGGGGATGAGCGGCGCCCGCCTCGTCGTCTCGCTCCTGCACGAGCTGCGCCGGCGCGGGGGCCGCTACGGCCTGGCGACGCTCTGCGTGGGAGTCGGCCAGGGCCAGGCCGCGCTGTTCGAACGCGTGTGATGCGGCGCGTCCTCGTCACCGGCATGTCTGGCACGGGCAAGTCGTCCGCGCTCCAGGCGCTCGCGGGCCGCGGCTTCCGCACCGTCGAGACCGACGTCGAGGGCTGGAGCGAGTGGGTCGACGGCGAGGACGCCGGCTGGTTCTGGCGCGAGGACCGGATGGCGGAGCTGCTCGCGGCCGGCGGCGACCGCACCCTCTTCGTCTCGGGCTGCGTGTCGAACCAGGGCCGCTTCTACGACCGCTTCGACGCGGTGGTGTTGCTGAGCGCGCCCGCCGACGTGCTCCTCGAGCGCCTCGCAGGCCGGACGACGAACGGCTACGGCAAGTCGCCCGAGGAGCGGGAGCTCGTCCTCCGGCACCTCGAGACCGTCGAGCCACTGCTCCGCGCGACCTGCACGCACGAGCTCGACGCGAGCAGGCCGCTGGAGGACGTCGTCGAGGAGCTCGCCGAGATCGGAGCCGAGCGGTGACGACGACGGAGCGCTACGTCGAGCTCGCGCTGCGCCTCGGCCGGCACGAGGACGAGCTCGTCGACTCGATCTACGGCTGGGACGAGCTCAGGGCCCGCGTCGACTCCGAGGAGCCGCACGAGCCGCGGTCGCTCGCCGAGCATGCGGGCGCGCTGCTCGAGGACGTCGCCGGCGACCCGTGGCTCGAGGCCCAGGTGCGCGCGCTCGACGCCACCGCGCGCAAGCTCGCGGGCGAGCGCTTCGACTACGAGGAGGAGGGCCGCCTGGTCTACGGCATCGAGCCGCGCTGGCACGATGAGGCCGACTTCCGGCGGGCAATCGGGATCCTCGACGAGACGCTGCCAGGGAGCGGCGACCCGCGCGCCCGCTTCGCGGCGTGGCTCGAGCAGGTCGCGATCCCGGCCGAGATCCTCGAGCACGCGCTCCTGGATACGGCCGCCGAGCTGCGGCGCCTGACCCGGGAGCGCATCGGCCTTCCCGACGGGGAGGACTTCGAGCTCGAGCTGGTGACGGACGTGCGCTGGCTCGGCTACGCCGAGTACCTGGGCAGCCTGAGGACGAAGATCTCGGTCAACACCGACCTGCCGCTGCCCGCCGCCGACCTGGTGCACCTGACCTCGCACGAGATCTACGGCGGCCACCACACCCACCGCGTGTGGATCGAGGCCGACCTCGTGCGCGGCGGGGGCGAGGACGAGCGGAGGCTCGACCTGCTCTGGTCGCCCGAGGCGCTGATCTCCGAGGGAATCGCCGAGACCGGGCCCGAGCTCGTCTCCGGTGACGGGCAGGAGCTAGCGGCCGCGGTGCTCGGCCGGCTCGGCTTCGACTACGACGCCGAGGTCGCGTCGCGCGTCGCGGCAGCGCGCGAGCTGTTCACCCCGATCTCGGCGAACGTGGCGATGCTGCTGCACGGCCGCGGCGCCTCCCCCGAAGAGGCGCGGGATTACGTGGCGACCTGGTCGCTTCAGCCGGACGAGCGCATCGACCGCACAGTCGACTCCCAGCAGCGCAGCAGGTCGCCGGCGTACCAGCACCTGTACTGGCAGGGCCGCGAGCTCGTCGGCGCCTACGTCGGCGGCGATCCCGCGCGCCTGCGCGAGCTGATGACCGCGCGCGCCGTCCCGGCCGAGCTCGCCGCCTAGCGCACGTCGTTCGGCAGCAGCGACCACATCGTCGTGTCGACCCACTCCCGGCTCACCGGGAGCACGAACCCGGAGCGCGCGATGCCCTCGGGTGTGAACCCGCACCGCTCCAGGACGCGCTCCGAGGCGACGTTGCCGATCGACGTCCGTGCCTGCAGGCGGCCGATGCTGAGCTCGCCGAAGACCCAGCCGGCCACGAGCCGGACGGTGCGCGTCGCGTAGCCGCGGCCGCGTCCTGCGGGGAAGAGGATGTAGCCGATCTCCGCGAAGCCGAAGGGCTCGACGAGCCCGAGCATCACGCGGATCAGCCCGACGCGCTCGTCGTGTCCCTCGGCGTCGATCGAGAACATCGCGTTCGTCCCCTCGCGCCACCACCGCAGCTGCTGCGCGAACGCCGTCGCCACGTCGGGTGGGTCCGGCGGCCCGCCGAGGAGCCAGTGGACGATCTCGGGGTCCGCGAAGTGGCGCAGCGAGTAGCCGTCTCGCACGGCGTCGGGCAGCCTCAGCGTCACGACGCCGTCCGTCAGCGGCGGGTCGGGAGGCTGCAGGTCGGCCGGCACGCCCGGGGATGCTTCCAGACGGCGTAGGGTCCGCAGCGATGGAAGGACTGCTCGACCGGCGGCACGTCTCCCTCGACCGCGCGCTCGCGCTGCTCGCCGCCGCGCGGACGGAGGCTGAGGCGCAGGGGCTGGCGCTCGCGCTCTGCGTCGTCGACCCGAGCGGCCACGTCGTCGCTTCTCAGCGGATGGACGGGGCGGCGCTCGGCGCGCTGCAGCTCGCGGTCGGCAAGGCCTACACGGCGGTGCTGTGGGGGATGCGCAGCGGCGAGTTCATGGAGAGCACCCAGCCGGGCGGCCCGGACTGGGGCTTCAACGCGACCGACGAGCGCATCGTCGTCTACGCGGGCGGGCTCCCCCTGTACGTGGACGGCGAGCTCGTCGGCGGTGCGGGCGCGAGCGGCGGCACGCCGGAGCAGGACGAGGCGTGCGTGCGGAACGCCGCCCTCTCGCTCGGCTTCGCCGTCGAGTAGGCGCTACGGCGCCGACTCGGCGAGCGTGAGCGCACCGAGGACGCCTGCGCGCCGACCGAGTGCGGGGCGCACGAGCTCCGGGGCCGGGACATACCCGCGCAGCAGGGCGTCGACCTCCGTGTCGACCTGCTCGAGCAGGCCCGGCCGCTGCAGCACGCCCCCGCCGAGCAGGATCCGCTCGGGCGAGAGGACGCCGATCACGGCCACGAGGCCGAGCGCGAGGTAGCGGGCCTCGAGCGCCCAGGCCGCCTCGTCGTCCAGCTCGTGGGCCGGCCTGCCGTAGCGCGCCTCCAGAGCAGGCGCGGCCGCGAGGCCTTCCCAGCAGTCGCCGTGGTACGGGCAGCTCCCCGCGAACGGGTCGGCTTCGCGGTCGTGCGGGATCCGGACGTGGCCGACCTCCGGATGCGCGAGCCCGTGGTGTAGCCGGCCGCCCATGATCGCGCCTCCGCCGATCCCGGTGCCGACGGTCACGTAGCAGCAGGTGTCGAGCCCCTGCGCCGCGCCCCAGCGCTGCTCGCCGAGGACGGCGGCGTTGACGTCGGTGTCGAACGCGACCGGGATGCCGAGCCGCCGACGCAGCTCCCCGGCCACCTCTGTGTGCGCCCACCCCGGCTTCGGCGTCGTCGTGATCGCGCCGCGCCGCAGGTCGACGGGGCCGAACGAGCCGACGCCGAGGGCCTCCACCGGGCCCTCCCGCTCGAGGAACGCCACCGCGGCCGCCAGCGTCTCGGCCGGCGTGGTGGTCGGGATCGTCGCCTCGGCGCGCAGGTCGTCCGGCCCCGTGCCGACGGCGCAGAGCCACTTCGTCCCGCCAGCCTCGATCCCGCCGAGCGCCGGCGCCATCAGGCTCCGCGTGCCCGCGCCTGCACGTACTCGACGAACGCGATCGCGCGCTCCATCGACCCGGGCTGCGCGGGCGCGTCCCAGCGGATGGACCGGTCGCCTCGGACCTGCGCGATCAGATCGCGCCACTCGGCCGGAAGCGTCTCCGCCGCCCAGGTGAGCGCGTCCTGCTTGGAGATCACCTCGCCGTGCTCGAGGGTGTACAGCATCCGGCTCACGGCCTCGACGGCGTATCGCTGCGTCCACGAGATGTCGAAGGACGCCCAGCTCCTCAGGTCGACGAGGAAGCCTTCGATCTCCGCGCGCATCCTCGTCTGCAGCGCAGCCGCCGGGACGTCGCAGGCGAACGACCGTGGATCGGGGCCCGTGAGGACGAGAGGCCGATTCGCGAGCACCCAGCGCACGTCCTCGGTGTTGCAGTGAGCAGACGGGGCGAGCTCGCGCGAGCCGCGGTCGACGTAGAGCCAGGGCCGGCCCAGCGCACTCAGCGTCTCGAGGTCGGCCCTCGGCGCGTACGAGCCTTCGAGGTTGGACGCCCAGTAGCCGGGCCGGCCCGGGATCTCCTCGTGCAGCCGCCGCAACTCGCGCTCGTCGTCCGGCGAGAGGTCGCCGTCGGTGACGGCGAGGAAGTCGCAGTCGCTCGCGGCGTCGCCGGCGCCGAGCGCGAACGAGCCGGTGAGGTAGACGCCGACGAGCCTCGCGCCGAGGATCGACGAGAGCCGGCCGACGAATCGCGTCAGGAGATCGTTCAGCTCGTCGAACGGCGTCGCCGCCAGGGCGGCGCCGCGCTGCTGCGAGAGGCGCTCCACGCGCCTACGTTCGCAGACGTGGCGTCAGCTCAGCGGCGGCCGGACGTAGATCACGCCCTCGTGCTTGATCGGCACGAAATTGGCGCCGATGCGCATCGTCACGTCCTCGACGTGCGCAAAGACCTCGTCGGAAACCTCGTCCGGGGCGTCGCCGATCCGCACTTCGATCCCGACCTCGTCGACCGCGCTCGCGTCGAGCCCCGCCTCCCGGAGCTCGGCCAGCAGCCGGTCGCGGTCGGGAATCCGCGCGGCCTGAACCTCGAGGTTGTCGCTCATGTCGCTTCGGATTATGGCGCCTTTCGCCCGCGCAACGGTCCGTAGAAACTCGGTATGTTCAGGCGCGATGGCGGTCGCGACCGAACGGGAGTACGGGCTCTTCATCAACGGCGAGCGCGCGGAGTCGTCGTCCGGCGAGACGCGCGAGCTGGTCGAGCCCGCCACGGGCGAGCCGCTCGCGACGGCTGCGATGGCGACCGAGGAGGACGTCGACCGCGCGGTGGAGGCCGCCCGCGCCGCGCTCGAGGGCCCGTGGGGGAAGACGCCGCCGACCGAGCGCTCGCGCCTCCTGCACGCCCTCGCCGACGCGCTCGTGGCGAACCGCAAGGAGCTCGCCGAGCTCGAGGTGCGCAACGTCGGCAAGGCCATCTCCTCGGTCAAGGCCGAGCTCGCGCAGGCAGTCGAGAACTTCCGCTTCTACGGCTCCGCGGTCGGCTCGATCGGCGGGCGCTCGAATCCCCTCGGCGGGTCGCTGCTCTTCTACTCGCTGAAGGAGCCGGTGGGCGTCTGCGGCCAGATCGTGCCGTGGAACTACCCGTTGATGATGACGACCTGGAAGCTCGCGCCCGCCCTCGCAGCCGGGTGCACGATCGTGCTCAAGCCCGACTCGGCGACGCCGCTGTCCGCGCTGCGGATGGCCGAGCTCGCGAGCGAGGTCGGCTTTCCGCCCGGCACGATCAACGTCGTCCCCGGCCCCGGGGCCGTCGTCGGCGCGCACCTCGTGCGCCACCCCGGGATCGAGAAGGTCGCCTTCACCGGCTCGACCGCGACGGGAGCGGAGGTCATGCGGCTCGCCTCCGACGGGATCAAGCGCCTGATCCTCGAGCTCGGCGGCAAGAGCCCGAACCTCGTGTTCGCCGACGCCGACCTCGACGACGCGATTCCGAGCTCGGCGTGGTCGATCTACTACTCGGCCGGCCAGAGCTGCGAGGCGCGCTCGCGGATCCTCGTCGAGCAGTCGGCCTACGACGAGTTCGTTTCGCGCTTCAGCGAGGCCGCGAAGAGCCTCAAGGTCGGCGACCCGCTCGAGGCCGAGACGCAGGTCGGCTCGCTGATCTCGACCGAGCACCGCGATCGCGTCCACGGCTACGTCGAGACCGGGCGCGAGGAAGGCGCCGAGGTCGTGGCCGGCGGCGCGGCGCCCGACGGGAAGGGCAGCTTCTACCCGCCGACGGTGCTCGCGGGGGTCGACCCGGCGATGGCCGTGGCCCAGGAGGAGATCTTCGGGCCGGTCGTCACGATCTCGCCGTTCGAGGACGAGAAGGACGCGATCCGCCAGGCGAACGCCGTCCGGTACGGGCTGATGGCGACCGTCTGGACCGGCGATCCCGCCCGCGGCCACCGGCTCGCGCGGCGGATCAAGGCCGGCACCGTGGGGATCAACATGCCGTACACCGCGTTCCCGGGAATCCCGTTCGGCGGCTACAAGCAGTCCGGCTTCGGGCGCGAGCTCGGGCTCGAGACGCTCGACGCGTACCTCGAGACGAAGAGCGTGATCGTCTCGACGAGTCCGAAGCCGTTCAACCCGTTCGGGCTGTGAGGCGCTGAGCTCGTACCGCTGGCTCGTCCTCGCGGCGGGCACGGCAGCGCAGACGTCCTTCTCGGCCGTGATCGTCGGGCTCCCGGTGCTCGCGCCGGTGCTGCGGGACGAGCACGACCTGAGCCTCGTCCAGATCGGCGTGGTGCTCGACAGCCTCTGGATCGGGACGCTGCTCACGCTGCTGCTGTGGGGGCTGCTCGCCGACCGCATCGGCGAGCGGCTGGTGCTCGCGGCCGGCCTGAGCCTCTGCGGCGTGGCGCTGATCGCGGCCGGCTCGGCGGCCGGCTTCGAGTCGCTGATCCTGCTCGTCGGGCTGGCGGGCGCCGCCGGGGCGAGCGTGAACGCCGCGAGCGGGCGCGCGGTCATGCAGTGGTTCCCGGCTGCGGAGCGCGGGTTCGCGCTCGGCGTGCGGCAGACTGCGATCCCTGTCGGCGGCCTGATCTCGGCGCTGGTGCTGCCGTCGCTCGCGCTGCGCTCGGCGTTCGTCTTCCTCGCCGCGCTCTGCTTCGCCGGTGCCGTCTTCGGCCTGGCCGTGATCCGCGAGCGAAAAGGCGCGGCGGACGACTCCGAGCTCGAGGCGCGCACGATCGCCGCGACGCTGCGCGACCACCGGCTCTGGCTCCTCTGCGTCGCGAGCGGGTTCTACCTCGTCGCGCAGCTGGCGGTGATGGGCTTCCTCGTGCTCTTCCTCCACGACGAGCGCGGGCTCTCGGACGGCGCGGCCGCAGGCGTGCTCGCCGCGGTGCAGGTGGTGGCCGCGGCGCTTCGGATCGGCGGCGGGCGCTGGTCGGACCGGCTCGGCTCGCGGATCGAGCCGCTGCGGCTGGTTGGCCTCGCGAGCGCCCTCACGCTGGCGCTCGCAGCCGCTGTCCTCTCGGCCCCGCTGGCGGTGCTCGTGCCGGCGTTCGTGCTGGCGGGCGGGTTGGCGATGGCCTGGAACGGGCTCTCGTTCACGGCGGCCGCCGAGATCGCCGGGCGGAGCCGCGCCGGCGCCGCCCTCGGGATGCAGCAGAGCGCGCTGGCCGCGGCGGGCGCGATCGTGCCGCCGGCGTTCGCGGCGGTCGTGGCAGCCAGCTCGTGGCGCGTCGGCTTCGCGGTCGCCGCAGCCTTCCCGGTGGCGGGCGTGCGGCTGCTGCGTCCGTTGCGGTCGTAGGGTTCGCGCGTGGGCGTCCTCGAGCGGCTCGAAGAGCTCTACGCGATCGGCGGCGGGCCCGGTGCGAACCGGCTCGGCGGCAGCAGGGAGGAGGACGAGGCACACGAGCTCGCGGCCGGCTGGATGTGGGACGCGGGGCTCGAGGTCGAGGCCGACGGGGCGGGGAACCTGTTCGGCCGGCTGCGCGGCCGGCGGCCCGAGCTGGCGGAGGTGTGGACGGGCTCGCACCTGGATTCGGTGCCGGTGGGCGGGCGCTTCGACGGCGCGCTCGGCGTGGTCGGCGGGCTCGAGGCGGTCGAGCGCGCGGGCCGGCGGGAGCGGACGCTCACGGTGGTGGCCTTTCGCGACGAGGAGGGCTGCCGCGGGCCCGGCTGCGTCGGTTCGCGGGCGCTGTGCGCGCGGTCGTTCGAGGCGCCGGCCGCCTTCATCGAGCTTCACGTCGAGCAGGGGCCGCGGCTCGAGGCGGCGGGCATGCCGCTGGCGGTCGTGACCGGGATCGCCGCGATGGCGAGGGCGACGGTGGTCTTCGACGGGCGCGAAGGGCATGCGGGGACGACGCCGATGGCGGGCCGGGAGGACGCGCTCGTGGCCGCGGCGGAGTTCGTGCTCCGCCTGCGCGAGGCCGCGGTGGCGATCGACGGCGCGGTGGCGACGGTCGGGCGGATCGAGGTCGAGCCGGGCGCCTCGAACGTGATCCCGCGGCGCGCCGCCGTGAGCGTGGACGTGCGCGCGCCCGACGACGAGCGGCTCGAGCGTGTTCTGGCGGTCGTTCCGGCAGAGGCGTCGGCGCTGCCTGCCGTCGCGATGGCGCCGGCCGTCGTGGCCGCGCTGCGCGAGGAAGTGGCGGCGCGCGGGCTGCCCGTGGTGGAGCTCGCCTCCGGCGCGGGCCACGATGCCGGGGTGCTCGCGGCCGCGGGCGTGCCGACGGCGATGCTGTTCGTCCGGAGCCTGAACGGCGGCATTAGCCACTCCCCCGACGAGCTCTCGGCCGCGGAGGACGTCGAGCTCGGCGTCGACGTGCTCGCCGGCGCGCTCGGCGCGCTGGCGTCGGCTGTGGACGACTAGTACCACCCTCGGCGCCGAGTCGTCACAGACACGTGCGCCTTTGCGGGATACGCTCACCGCGGGTGGCGGGTGGATCACCTTCTTCCCCACCCTAGGGCGGGGAAAGAACCTTTCTCCCGCCTACGACTCCGTGACCCGGAACGGCTGCGCACCCTCCCACAGGGCCTTGCGGCCCAGCTCGCCGAGGCGCTCGGCGCCCTCCGTGATCGTCGCGAAATGGTTGCCGGCCAGCGCGCCCGCCTTGCTCGCGAAGGCCGTCGAGCCGTACGGGAACAGGATCTCCGTCTCGCTCACGCCTCCGGGGTAGAACAGCAGCTGCCCCGGCGCCGGGTAGCACGTCGCGTTCTCGGGACCGAAGCCGACGTCGAGGTCGCCGAACGGGATCCAGCACGCTTCGCCGCTCCAGCGCGCGTGGATGATCCGGCTCTCGAGCGGCAGCAGCCGCCGGAACGCGGCGACGGTCGCCGGCGCGTCCGCCTCCTCGAGGCGGCCCGCGAAGCGGAAGTCGCCCGACACGATCTCCAACACGCCGCGAACCTACTTGATCGCGGCGCCCGAGCGGATCCAGGCGCCGAGCTCCTCGCGTTCGGCCGCGGTCATGTGGGTCGCGTTCCCGAGCGGCATCGTCTGGGCCTCGACCGCCACCCGCTCGATCGCCGAGGCCGCCGCGTGGATCTCCTCCGGCGTGTCGAACCGGATGCCGAGCGGCGCCGCCGCCACCAGACGCGGCGTCTGCGAATGGCACGGCACGCAGCGCTCCTGGACGATCGCATGCGCGCGCGAGAACGAGACCGGGGCGCTCCCCGGGGCCGCCGCACCGGAGCCGCCGGTCGGCCGGATCGCCACCGCGACCACCGCGATGCCGAGAGCGGCGGTCACCGGGATCCACCACGCGTTCCGCCCCGCGTGCCGCAGGTTGAAGAAATGCCGGATCCAGGCCCCGATCGCCATCAGCGCGACGAGGACGAGCCACCCGTAGCTGTGGCCGTACGCGGACGGGAAGTGGTTGCTCAGCATCGCGAAGACGACCGGCAGCGTCAGGTAGTTGTTGTGCACCGACCGCCGCTTGGC
>DASSQK010000205.1:0-17208 GCA_035702555.1 Gaiellaceae bacterium
TGGCCGACCTCGACCGCTGCGCGGCACGCGTCGGCTAGCGCCGTCCTCTCGACGACCGTGTAGTCGCCCGCACGGGGACTAGGATCTCGCGATGAGCCGCGACACTCAGGCCGCGGAGCTGCGCTCCGTCGACCCGGCGACGCTGGAGGAGCTCGGGACGGTCGCGGTCTCGCCGCCCGAGGAGGTCTCGGAGGCGGTGTCGGAGGCGCGCGTCGCCGCCGCCCGCTGGGCGCAGTCGTCGTTCGACGAGCGGCGCGCGCTGCTGGGCGCGGTCGCGCAGGAGATGCTGGCCCGCGC
This sequence comes from Gaiellaceae bacterium, assembly GCA_035702555.1. Taxonomy (GTDB): domain Bacteria; phylum Actinomycetota; class Thermoleophilia; order Gaiellales; family Gaiellaceae; genus AC-32. The sequence continues at coordinate 298 of DASSQK010000205.1, forward strand.
CGACCACCTGACCGCGACCGTGACGGCGGAGGTCGGCAAGCCGCTCGTCGAGTCGTACACCGCCGAGCTCTTCGTCGCGCTGGGGAACCTCGTCTGGGCGGCGTCAAACGCGCCGCGCGTCCTCCGCTCCGAGCGCGTGCGCTTCCCGCAGCCGCACCTGCGGCACAAGCGCGGCCGGTTGCTGTACGAGCCGCTTGGCGTGATCGGCCTGATCTCGCCGTGGAACTTCCCGCTCGGGATCCCGCTGACCCAGGCGGCCTTCGCCGTCGCGGCCGGGAACGCGGTCGTGGTGAAGCCGTCCGAGCTGGCGCCGCTCTCGGGGGCGTGGGTCGAGCGGCTGTTCCGGGAGGCCGGCGCTCCGGAAGGGCTCGTGCGCGTCGTGCAGGGCCGCGCCGAGACGGGCGAGGCGCTCGTTCGGGCTCCCGGGATCGGGAAGGTCGTCTTCACCGGGTCGGCCGCGGTCGGCCGGCTCGTGGCTGCCGCGGCGGGGGAGCGGCTGCGGCCGGTGACGCTCGAGCTCGGCGGCAAGGACCCGATGCTCGTCTTCGACGACGCCGACCTCGACCGCGCGGTCGCCGGAGCGCTCTGGGGCTCGTTCTCGAACTGCGGCCAGGTCTGCTGCGGCGTCGAGCGGATCTACGTCGCGCAGCCGCTCTTCGAGGCGTTCTCGGAGGAGCTCGCGCGGCGGGCGCGGGAGCTGCGCGTGGGGCGCGGCGACGAGCTCGACACCGACCTCGGCCCGCTCGTCGCGGAGGAACGGCGTTCCCATGTCGAGGAGCTGGTCGAGGACGCGGTCTCGCGGGGCGCGGAGGTGCGCACGGGCGGCGGCCGGCCCGACCTCGCGCTTCCTGGCTGGTTCCACGAGCCGACGGTGCTGACCGGCGCCGCGCCCGATTCCAGGGTGGAGGCCGAGGAGATCTTCGGACCCCTCGTCACGGTCGGCTCGTTCCGCGACGAGGGCGAGGCGATCCGGCTCGCGAACGGCTCGGCGTTCGGCCTCGGCGCGAGCGTCTGGACGCGCGACCTCGACCGGGCCCAGCGCGTCGGGCGCCGCCTGGACGCAGGGATGGTCTGGACGAACGACGTGGCGTACTCGTACGGAAGCGGCCAGGCCTCGTGGGGCGGGACGAAGGCGTCGGGCTTCGGCCGCACCAACTCGCAGCACGGCCTCTACGAGCTCTCGCGCGTGAAGTACGCCGACCTCGACCGCGGACGCGTCCCCGTGCCGTGGTGGTATCCCTACGACCGTCGGCTCCCGGACGGCTTCGCGGGCGTCCTCGAGCTGCTCTACGGCGAGGGCCTGCCGCGGAAGCTGGCGAGTGCCTGGGCGCACCGGCGTGGCCTCGCGCAGCTGGCGCGGCGATACCTTTCGGGTTCGTGAGCGAGCTCTCGCATGTGGACGAGACCGGCGAGGTACGCATGGTCGACGTCGGAGGCAAGCCGGCCTCGCGCCGTCGCGCCGTCGCGCGGGCGGTGCTGCGCGTGGCCCCCGAGACCGTCGCGCAGCTGCGCTCGCTGCCGAAGGGCGACGCCCTCGCGACCGCGAAGCTCGCCGGGATCATGGCCGCGAAGCGGACGAGCGACCTGATCCCGCTCTGCCACCCGCTCCCGCTGACGCACGTGGCGGTGGAGGTCGAGGTCGGCGAGCAGGTCGAGATCACGGCCTCGGCGGAGACGACGGCGCAGACCGGGGTCGAGATGGAGGCGCTCGTGGCCGCGTCGGTCGCCGCGCTCACCGTCTACGACATGGCGAAGGCGATCGACTCCTCGATGGAGGTCACGGAGGTGCGGCTGCTGGAGAAGACGAAGTCGTGAGGGCCGCGGTGCTGACCGTCTCCGACGGCGTCTTCGAGGGCTCGCGCGAGGACGCGAGCGGCGACCTCCTTGCCGGCCTGCTCGCGGAGGACGGCTACGAGGTGGAGCGGCGGGTCGTGCCCGACGAACGGGAGGCGATTGCGGAGGCGATCGCGGAGCTCGCGGAGGAGGCGGACGTCGTGCTGACCACGGGCGGCACCGGGGTCGCGCCGCGCGACGTGACGCCGGAGGCGACGGGCGACGTGCTCGAGCGCGAGGCTCCCGGCATCGCCGAGGCGCTGCGGGCCGACTCGCTCGCGAAGACGCCGCACGCGCTGCTCTCGCGCGGCCGCGCAGGCGTTCGCGGCGGCGCCCTGGTCGTGAACCTGCCAGGCTCGCCCGGCGGCTGCCGCGACGGTTTCGAGGTGCTGCGGCCGGCCCTCGCCCATGCGGTCGAGCTGCTTGCCGGCGAGCCGACCGCACACCGGCAGACGTGACCGCGCTCGCCTACCCGGCGCGGTTCTACTCGCTCGTCAAGTTCGAGCACACGATCTTCGCGCTGCCCTTCGCCTACGTCGGCGCCTTCCTCGCGGTCGACGGGGTGCCGTCGGCGCACGATCTGCTCTGGATCACGGTCGCGATGGTCGGCGCCCGCTCGCTGGCGATGGGGCTGAACCGGCTGATCGACGCCGGGCTCGACGCGCGCAACCCGCGCACCGCCGGGCGCGAGCTGCCGTCGGGGCTGCTCTCCCCGGCCGCGGTCGCGGTCTTCTGCGTGCTCTCGCTGGCGGTCTTCCTCGTGGCCGTCTTCGAGCTCGACCCGCTCGTCCACTGGCTCTGGCCGATCCCGGTCGCGGGGTTCGTGATCTACCCGTACCTGAAGCGCTGGACGTGGCTGTGCCACCTGTGGCTCGGCGCAGTCGACGGGCTCGCGCCGGTCGGGGCCTGGGCCGCGATCACAGGGACGCTGCCGTGGCAGGCCTGGGCGCTCGGCGGCGCGGTCGCGCTTTGGGTCGCCGGGTTCGACCTCTTCTACGCGCTGCTCGACTTGGAGGTCGACCGCCAGCAGGGCCTGCAGTCCGTCGCGGTGCGCTTCGGCGAGCGCGGCGTCTTTCGCGCCGCGCGGCTCTTCCATGCGGGGACGGTGGCGCTGCTCGTCGCGGCGGGCCTCGGGCTCGACGTGAACGTCTTCTACTGGCTCGGCGTCGCCGTGGTGGCGGGCCTGCTCGCGTACGAGCACGCGCTCGTCCGCCCGGGCGACTTGCGGCGGCTCGACACCGCCTTCTTCACGATGAACGGCGTGATCTCGGTCGCGTTCTTCGTCTTCGTGCTGCTGGACGTGCTGTGATCCGCGCGGCCGGCCTCGAGAAGCGCTACGGCGACAAGCGCGTGCTGCGCGGCCTCGACTTCGAGCTCGGGCGCGGCGGCTTCCTCGTCGTCACCGGGCCCAACGGCTCGGGCAAGACCACGCTGCTGCGGCTCTGCGCGGGGCTCGCTGTGCCGAGCGGCGGGACGCTCGACGTCGAGCCCGAGCGCGGCGCGATCGGGTTTCTCGGGCACGAGCCGCTCGTCTACCGTGAGCTGACCGCGCTTGAGAACCTCGATCTCTACGGCCGGCTCTACCGCGTCCCGGAACGGCGTGAGCGGATCGGGATGCTGCTGGAGCGCTTCGGCCTCTGGGAGTCGCGGCGCGTGCGGGCGGCCAAGCTCTCGCGCGGCCAGCTGCAGCGGCTCGCGCTCTGCCGCTCGCTGCTGCACCGGCCCGAGCTGCTGATCCTGGACGAGCCGTTCAGCGGCCTCGACGCCGAGGGCGCGGAGCTGCTCGACCGCGAGCTGGCCGGGATGCGCGGGCAGCGGACGATCCTCTGCTCGACCCACGACCCGGAGCGGGTGGTGCCGCTCGCCAGCGGGAGGCTTGCACTTGCTTAGGTACTTCGGGGACGCGGCCGTGCTGGCGCGCAAGGATCTGCGGCTCGAGTTGCGCGCCCGGGACACGCTGCCCGCGATGCTGCTCTTCGTGCTGGCGATCCTCGTCGTCTTCCACTTCGCGCTTCCCTCCGGGTCGTCGCGGCTCGCCGAGCTGGGCCTGCTCTGGATCGCGATCCTGTTCACGGCGCTGCTCGGCCTCGGGCGCGCGTTCGTGGCGGAACGGGAGCAGGGGCTCCTCGACGGCCTCGTGCTCGCACCGGTCGACCGCAGCGCGATCTGGCTCGCGAAAGGGATCGCGACCTTCGCCTTCCTGGCCGTGGCGGAGGTGGTCGCGCTGCCGGCGTTCGGCCTGTTCTTCGAGCCGGTCGGATGGTCGACCGTCGCGGGGGTGGCCCTGGCCGACCTCGGCATCTGCGCGGTCGGCACGCTGCTGGCGGCGATGGCCGCCGCGGGGCGCGCGCGCGAGCTGCTGCTGCCACTGCTCTTCCTGCCGCTCGCGCTCCCGATCGTGATCGGGGGGGTCGGCGCGAGCGTGGTGGACGGCTCCGGCCGCTACCTCGCCTTCCTTGCGCTCTACGACGCGATCTTCGCGCTGCTGGCCTGGGCGTCGTTCGAGTACGTCGTCACCGAGTGACCGCGCGCGCGACGGCCGCGACGTGCCGTTCGTCGGTGCCGCAGCAGCCGCCGACCACCGCCAGCCGCGGCAGCACGCCGGCCAGCGAGCGATAGCGCTCGCCGAGGTCGTCCGGATCGCCGGCGTCGAGCTCGTCCGAGGCGTCCAGCTCGGCGTGGCTCCTGGTCGAGGCGTTCGCGCGGAGCCCCACCAGCCGCTCGAGCCACGGTGCGCCCGGGTCGAGCACGTGCGCGAAGTGCGTCGGGTGCGCGCAGTTGATCATGAAGTAGGCCGCCGCTCCGCCGGTCTCATCGTCGACCTGCTCGATCGCCTCTCCGAGCGCCTGTCCGCTTGGCAGACGGCCGTCGGTCTCGACGGTGAACGAGATCACGACCGGAGCCTCGTGCCGCCCGGCCGCGCGCACGATCCCGACCGCCTCCTCCGTGTAGGTCAGCGTCAGCGCGCTGACGAGGTCGACGCCTTCCCCGGCGAGCACGGCGACCTGCGGCGAGTGGTAGCGCTCGGCCCCGGCGGCGTCCATCGTCTCGCCGACGGCGTAGCCGTCCCCCCGCGGCCCGATGCAGCCGCTGATCAGGATCGGCGGGTCGCCCCCGCGCCGGTCGCGCAGCCCGCGTAGCAGCGCCACGGCCCGCCGGTTGACGTCGACGAGACCTGCGCGGTCGTAGCCGAGCCGCTCGCCCCAGTCCGCGCTCGCGCGCCAGGTCGGCGTGTCGAGGACGATCCCGGCGCCGAGCTCGGAGGCCAGCCGCGCGTACGACTGGTAGTAGCCGAGCAGCGCCTCGCGGCCGGCCTCGTCGTCGAGCAGCACGAACGACGCGAACTCGGGCAGCTCGATTCCGTCACGGAAGATCAGGGTCGTCTCCATCCCTCCGTCGGTGACGAACAGCCGGCCGTCCTCGGTCGGCAGCGTCACGTCGCGACGAGAGGCTCGGCCCTGCGGGCGAGGCGTCGCTGCTCGCGCTCGTCGGGCCACATCGCGATCAGCGAGCCGAGCAGGAACACGAGGCCGGCGAGCCAGATCAGGTCGACGAGCGGGTTGACGAGCGCCTTGATCACGACCGAGCCGTCCCCGTTGAACTGCTCCCCGATCAGGAAGAGGTCCTCCGCGCGGAGCCAGTCGGTACGTATGCCGACCTCGTTCGAGACCTGCTGCTCGACCGGGTAGCTGTTCTTGCCGGCGAGGTAGGTGCCGAGGCTCCTGCCGTCTCGCGAGACGGCCAGCCGTGCGCGGATCTCCAGGCGGTTCGGCTCTCTGCGCGTCTCGGTGCCGAGGTAGCGGAGGTCGTAGCCCTGGACGCTCATCGTCTGGCCTGGCTCGAGCTTCCGCGTCTGCGAGGCGCCGTACGCGCCGCCGGCGACCCCGAGCGCGAGCAGGACGATGGCCGCGTGCACGATGTAGCCGCCGTAGCGGCGCCGGTTGCGGCCGACGAGCGACGAGAACGCGCCCGGCCAGGTTGCGTCGCCGAGGGCCTTGCGGGCGCGCGTGCCGCGGACGAACTCGAGCACGATCGCGGCCAGGACGAACGCGCAGAAGGTGTACGCGACGAGCGCGGGGATGCTCGAGCCCGCGCCGAGGGCGAGCAGCGCCACCCCCGCGACGAGCGCCACGCCGGCGGGCCAGAGCAGGCTCGCGCCCAGCGCGCGCAGCGAGCTGCGCCGCCACGCGACGAGTGGCCCGATCCCCATCAACAGCAGCAGCGGCAGCCCGATGAAGCGCAGGAAGAAGTCGAAGTACGGCGGCCCGACGGTGATCTTCTCGCCGCGAACGAGCTCCGAGAGCAACGGGAAGGCGACCCCCCAGAGCACGATCAGCGTGAAGGCGACGAGCAGCAGGTTGTTGTAGAGGAAGGCGGCCTCGCGCGAGACGAGAGACTCGAGGCGAGTCTTCGTCCGCAGCAGCGGCAGGCGCCAGAAGATGAGCGCGGTCGAGAAGGCGGCTGCGACCGCGATGAAGCCGAGCAGCCACGGCCCGATGGTCGACTGCGCGAAGCTGTGGATCGAGCTGATGACGCCGCTGCGCGTGAGGAAGGTGCCGAAGATGGACAGGCAGAACGCGAGCGAGACGAGCACCACGTTCCAGACGCGGAGCATGTTCTTCTTCTCCTGCACCATCACCGAGTGCAGGAACGCGGTCGACGCGAGCCACGGCATCAGTGCGGCGTTCTCGACCGGGTCCCACGCGTAGTAGCCGCCCCAGCCGACCTCCTCGTAGGCCCACTTCGCGCCGAGCAGGATCCCGATCCCGAGCGCGGTCCACGCGAGCAGCGTCCAGCGGCGGGTGGCGACGATCCAGCGCTCGTCGACGCGGCCGGAGAGGAGCGCCCCGGCGGCGAAGGCGTACGGGATCGTCATCCCGACGTAGCCGAGGTAGAGGAGCGGAGGGTGGATCATCATGTACGGGTTCTGCAGGCTCGGGACGAGGCCGTTGCCGTCGAGCGGCGCGACCTGGCGCTCGAACGGGCTCGAGACGAACACGAGCAGGAACGCGAAGAAGGTCGCGACCCCGCCCAGCACCGGCACCGTCCACGGCAGCAGGTTGCGGATCAGGCCGCGGTTCAGCGTCACCGCGATCGAGCCGAGGCCGGTCAGCACGAGCAGCCAGAGCAGCAGCGAGCCCTCCTGGCCGCCCCAGAACGCGCTCACCGAGTACGGGAACGGGAGCTGTCTCGCAGAGTGCTCCGCGACGTAGGTGAACGAGAAGTCGCGTCGGTGGAGCGCGTCGAGCAGGACGAGAGCCGCGACGGCGGTGGCGACGAAGGCGCCGACGATCGCGTTGCGGGCCGACTCGTGCAACCGGCGGCGCCCCTGGCGGGCGGCGAACGACCCGCCGACGGCGGCGTAGAGCGCCAGCCCGAAGGCGACGAGGAGGGCGGCGCGCCCGAGGTCGGCCACGCGGCGAGTGTACCGGCGTGCCCACGCCCTTCTGCGATGATTCCGGCGGTTTCCGTGGTCGCCCGCCTCCGTCAGCTCCCGCTCGCCGCCCATGCCTGGGCGACCGTCGCGCTGCTCGGCGCGGCGATCGCGCTCGTCTTCTTCTACGCGCCGCTGGACGCCGACCAGGGCCTGACGCAGAAGATCTTCTACATCCACGTCCCGATCGCCCTGACCGCGTACGCGTGCTTCGCCTGGGGAGCGTGGAAGGCGCTCGTCCACCTGCGCACGCGCGCTCCCGGGGCCGACCTCGAGAGCTACTCCGCGATCCACCAGGGCCTCATCTTCGGCGCGCTGACGCTGCTGACCGGCTCGATCTGGGCGCGCGCCTCCTGGGGGATCTGGTGGACGTGGAGCTCGAACCAGCTCGTCACGTTCCTCGTCCTGTTCCTCTTCTACTCGGCGTACTTCATGCTGCGCTACTCCGTCGAGCCGGGGCCTGCCCGGGCGAACATGTGCGCCGTCTACGCGCTCTTCGGCGTGGTGCTGATCCCGATCAGCTGGCTCTCGATCCGGCTCGCCAACGACTTCATCCACCCGACCGTGTTCACGCGGCACGGGCCGCAGATGTCGGGCTCGATGTTCTTCACGTTCTGCGTCTCGTGGCTCGGGCTGCTCGCGCTCGCCGCGGTGATGTACCGCGTCGAGCTGGCCGGCAAGCGGCTGGACGCGCGCCTGCGCGAGCTGCGAGAGCTTCTGGCGTGAGCTCAGGCGAGAAGTACGTCGCGGCCGCGTACCTGGTCGTGTTCGTGGGGGTGCTCGCGTGGGTCGCGATCATCGCGGCGAAGCTGGGACGGCTCTCGCGCGAGGTCGAGGAGCTCGTCGAGCTGGCGCGGCGGCGCGCGCGGGATGCTGCTTAGGGTCGGCTCCCGGGGCTCGAGGCTCGCGCTGACCCAGGCGGAGCTCGCGGCATCGCGGCTGCGGCGGCCCGGCGTGGAGATCGCGCTGGTGCCGATCACGACGGCGGGCGACCGCGACCGCTCGAAGCCGTTCGGGGAGATCGGGTCCCGCGGGGTGTTCGTGAAGGAGATCGAGGAGGCGCTGCTCGACGGGCGGATCGACGTCGCCGTGCACTCGGCGAAGGACATGACCTCGTCGGACGCCGAGGGGCTCGCGGTCGGCGCGTACCTGGCGCGGGAGGACCCGCGCGACGCCCTCTGCGGAGCGGCGGAGCTGCGGCCGGGCATGCGCGTAGGGACGGCATCGGTGCGCCGCCGCGCTCAGCTGCTTGTCCTGGAGCCGTCGCTCTCGGTCGAGCCGCTGCGCGGGAACATCGACACGCGGCTGCGGAAGCGGGGGGAGCGGGGCCTGGACGCCGTGGTGCTGGCGGCGTGCGGGCTCGACCGGCTCGGGCTTGCGGGCGAGATCGGCCGGCGCTTCTCGCCCGAGGAGCTGCTGCCGGAGGCCGGCCAGGGCGCGCTCGCGCTGCAGGTGCGGGCGGGCGAGGAAGGGCTCGTGCTGGAGGCGGACGACGCCGAGACGCGGCGGCGTGTGGAGGCCGAGCGCGCGGTCGTGTCCGCGATCGGAGGCGGCTGCCTCGCGCCGGTCGCCGCGCACCACGACGGGGAGCGGCTGACGGCGCTCGTGGCAGACGAGGACGGCGCGTGGGTGGAGCGGCGGCAGGGCACGGATCCCGACGCGCTGGCCGCCGAGCTCGCCGGCGTTGTGGCCCAGAATTGACACTTCCGGCACGAACCGGTCACAGACACGTGCGCTTTTCGTCGGTACCGTGATCACACCCCGGGTGGAAGGGGGTTAGGGATGGGTCCCGCCCCGAGACGGCTGCGCGTGATCGTGACGCGCGCGGCCGAGCACAGCGAGCGGCTCGCGTCGCGGATCGAAGCGCTCGGGCACGAGGTCGTCCGCTGCCCGTTGATCGCGGTCGAGCCGGTCGGCCCGGACGCGGTCGCCCTCGATGGGTACGACTGGGTGCTGGTGACGAGCGCGTACGGCGCCCGCGAGCTCGCCCGCCGCGCCCGCGATTCCTGGCCCCGGGTCGGCGCGATCGGCCCCGGCACTGCGGCCGCCCTCCGCGAGGCGGGGGTCGAGCCCGCGCTCGTGCCGCGCGTCTCGACGCAGGAGGGCCTGCTCGCCGAGCTTCCGCGGCCGGCGGGCCGAGTGCTGTTCGCCGGCGCAGAGCGAGCCCGCCGGCTGCTGGTCGACGAGCTCGGAGCCGACTTCGTGCCGCTGTACCGGACGAGGGAGCTGCGCCCCGACCCGGTCCCCGGCGGCGACCTCGTGGTGCTCGCCTCCTCGTCGGCCGCGACCGCGTGGGCCGCGCTCGGTCTCGAGCTGCCCGCGGTGTCGATCGGGCCCGAGACCACCCGTGCCGCCGAGGGTGCGGGAATCCGGGTCGTCGCCGAGGCCGAGCCGCACGATCTGGAAGGCCTCGTCGCTGCCGTCGCGCAGGCCGCCCTTTAGGGTCCGCGCCATGGTGATCACGTTCCTCTCCGACTTCGGGCTGCAGGACGCCTTCGTCGGGACGTGCCACGGCGTCATGCGGCGCATCGCGCCGGACGCGCAGATCATCGACATCACGCACGGGATCCCGCCCCAGCAGGTCCTGCAGGGCGCGCTCGTGCTCGGGAACACGCTGCCGTACATGCCTCGCGGCGTGCACCTCGCGGTCGTCGACCCGGGCGTCGGCAGCCACCGCCGCGCGCTTGCCGTGCGCACGGGCGACGGCCGGTTCCTCGTCGGCCCGGACAACGGCCTGCTGCTGGTGGCGGCCGATGCGCTCGGCGGTGTCGACGAGGCGCACGAGCTGGCGAACCCGGCCTATGCGCTCGACAGCGTCTCGCGCACCTTCCACGGCCGCGATCTGTTCGCGCCCGCGGCGGCGCACCTCGCGCTCGGCGTCGCGCCGGCGGAGCTCGGGCCGCCGATCGACCCGCAGGCTCTCGTGCGGCTCGACCTGCCGGAGGCCGACGTCGGCCAGAACCGGATCCGCGCGACCGTGCTCTACGTCGACCACTTCGGGAACATCCAGCTCAACCTCAAGCGCAGGCACCTGGAGGAGGCCGGCGTCCTGCCGGGCGTGACCGTCGAGCTCGAGCTCGCGCTCGAGCGCTACTTCGCGATCGCGGCGCGGACGTTCACCGACGCGCGGCCGGGCGACATCATCCTCTACGAGGACTCGTACGGGAACGTCGCGATCGCGATCAGCGGGGGCAGCGCCGCCGACCTCTTCGGCGCGAACGCGAGCGACGACGTGCGGATCCACCTGCGCACGCCGTGAGGTTCGCCGACCTCGAGCAGAACCTCGGCCGCCGCTTCGCACGGCTGGCGACGAACGCCGTGGTCGCACGCCCGCGGCTCTGGGGCGCCTTTCGGCCGCTGATGCGGAGGCAGTTCGACCGCCTTGCTCCCGAGTGGCAGGCGCGCCGGCGGCCCGAGGCATTCGCCGCTCTCGAGGAGGCGCTTGCGGCGATCGAGACGCAGCCGCTACGGGTGCTCGACCTCGGGACCGGCACCGGCGCGGCCGCCTTCGCCGCGGCCAGGCGGTTTCCGCAGGCCGACGTGGTGGGGGTCGACCTCGCCGAGCGGATGCTCGCCGAGGCGCGCGAGAACACGCCGGCCGAGCTCGCGGACCGCGTGCGCTTCGAGGCGGCCGACGGCTCTCACCTGCCCTTCGAGGACGAGGGCTTCGAGCTGGTCGTCCTCGCCAACATGATCCCGTTCTTCGACGAGCTCGCCCGCGTCGCCGGAGACGGCGGTCACGTCGTCTTCTCGTTCTCCGCCGGGCCGGAGACTCCGATCTGGGTGCCGCCCGAGAGGCTGCGCCGCGAGCTCGGCGCGCGCGGATTCGCGGAGTTTGCGGACTTCGCCGCGGCCGGCGGGACGGCGTTGCTTGCCCGCAAGACGCCGCAGGTCTAGGCTCTCGCGTACAAGGACGTTCGCGGCGCGGTAGCACCGGCCCGGACGTCCTTTTTTCGCGCCGCCGCGGCTACACTAGGCGGCCGCGGCGAGGTAGCTCAGTTGGTAGAGCACACGGCTGAAAACCGTGGTGTCGCCGGTTCGATTCCGGCCCTCGCCACTCGTTCCCGCGTCCGGATCGTCACGAGACGCGCGCGGTCGTCAGCCGCTCGACCAGCCCCTCGACGAGCTGGCTCTTGAGGAGCACCTCGTCGGCTCCGGCCTCGCGGACGGCGCGATGGAGCGCCGGCGCCTCGTCGCCCGTGAGCGCGATCAGGCAGAGGCTCGGATGGTCGCGGCGCAGGCGCGCGGTTGCGGACACGCCGTCGAGCAACGGCATGTGGAGGTCGAGCACGACAGCGTCCGGGTCGAGCCGCTCGACGAGCTCGATGGCCTCGAGCCCGTCGGCGGCGACGCCGGCTACGGCGAGCTCGGGCTGCTGCTCGATCAGCGTCTCGAGCGAGCGGAGAAACGCAGGGTCGTCGTCGGCGATCAGGACGCGAATCCGCGAATCCTCCGACGGCGGGAGAACCATAGGGGCGCAACGCTAGCCTTGCCGCCGTGAATCCTCAAGATCCGTCGCGACCGGTGGCCGTGATCGGCGCGGGGCTCGACCTCGGAGCCGGCCGGCGCGGCGTGGACATGGGGCCGTCGGCGATCCGCTACGCGGGTCTGGACGACCGGGTAGCGGAGCTCGGCCGAGGTGTGGAGGACCGGGGTGACGTGGTGACGGCGGTCGCGGAGGCGACGTCGGTCGTGGACGAGCGCATGCGCTACCTGCCGCAGATCAAGGCAACGTGCGAGCGGATCGCGGAGCTCGTCGCAGGCGCAGTCGGGGACGGGCACTTTCCGCTCGTGCTCGGCGGTGACCACTCGGTGGCCCTCGGCACGCTCGGCGGTCTCGCCCGGGCGTCGGGCCCCGGCGGCGTGCTCTGGCTCGACGCGCACGGCGACCTCAACCGGCCGGAGACCTCTCCGAGCGGGAACGTTCACGGGATGCCGTTGGCGGCTGCGCTCGGTCTCGCGGGGGCCGCGTTCGAGAGCGACGTCTACCCGCTGCCGGCCGTCGAGCCGAGCCGGGTCGCGCTCGTCGGCGTCCGGTCACTTGATCCGGGCGAGCGCGAGCTACTCGCGGAGCTGGACGCGCGGGTCTTCACGATGAGCGACGTCGACCGCGTCGGGGTGCAGGCGGCAATGGGCGAGGCGCTCGAGCACGTCGCGGGCGACGGCTTCGTCCACCTCAGCCTCGACATGGACGTGCTCGACCCGGAGGTGGCGCCGGGCGTCGGCACGCCGGTCCGCGGCGGCCTGTCGTACCGCGAGGCGCACCTGGCGATGGAGCTGACGGCGGAGGCCGGCATCGTCGGCTCGCTCGAGGTGGTCGAGGTGAACCCGATCCTCGACCGCGAGAACGAGACCGCGAAGCTGGCGGTCGAGCTGGTCGCGAGCGCCCTCGGCGCCCGCATTCTGTGACACGCGCGTGAACCTGCCCCCGGGGGTCCCCCTCGTTGTTCCCCCTGCAATTCAGCCTAACGGCGAAGGTGTCACGCGTGTGAAACGGGTTCGTGCCGAAGCAGGAACTTCTCTATCGCGTCGGCGGTCTCGTCGAACGCGTCCCAGTAGACGATGTGGCCGCCGGGGACGCCGACGACCTCGAGCGCGTCGCCGAGCTCCCGCTCGTAGTCCTCGAGCTGCTCCTCGCGCACGAGGCCGAACTGCGACGCGTGCACGAGCAGCGCCGGAATCCCCTCCAACGCGCCGGGGGGCGGCGGCTCACGGCAGAGCTCGCTGTACATCGTGGCCACCGCCGCGCGGCTGCACCGCCAGCGCAGGCGTCCGTCCGGGGAGGCGGCGAGGTGCTCCCGCGCCTCCTCCTCGAGGAACGCGCGCGGGGTCACCGAGACGCTGGTAAGGCGCGCCTCGATCGCCTCGTCCGCCGACGCGAAGGCGTGGTCCTTCGCAGCCTCCTGCGCGAAGTCGTAGCCGACGTGCGGCAGGATCTGGATCGCCGGGTCGAGCAGCACCGCGCTCCGTACGCGCTCCGGCTCGCGGGCCGCGAGCTCGAGTACGAGCCGCCCGCCGAAGCTGTGCCCGATCCACGCAGCCTCGGGAATTCCCTCCGCCTCCAGCGTCCCGAGGACGTCGTCGAGGTGCGTCTCGATGTTCCACGGCGGGTCGTGCTCGGACAAGCCGTGGCCGCGCAGGTCCGGCGCCAGCACCCGGTAGTGCGGCGCCAGCCGCTCCTCGGCCAGCTTCCGGTAGCGGCGGCCGTGGGCGGAGACGCCGTGGATGCACACGACGGGAGGAGCCGCCGCGTCCCCCCATTCGTGCACCTGCAGCCGCATCGGCGTCAGACTAACGGCGCGTGCTCGGCGTGCTCTACGACATCCACGGGAACCTCCCCGCGCTCGAGCGCGTGCTCGAGGACGCCGAGCACCTCGGCGTCGACCGCTGGCTCCTCGGCGGCGACTACGGAACGCCCAGCCCGTGGCCGCTCGAGACACTCGACCGGCTGCGGCAGCTACCGGGTGCGATCTGGATCCGCGGCAACGGCGAGCGCTGGCTGCGCGAGCCGCCGCTCGACCGGCCCGAGGTGATGGAGTCGTACGAGATGTTCACCGGCGACCTTCCGGACGACGTCGCCGAGTGGCTCTACGGCCTGCCGACCGAGGCGGAGGTCGACGGAACGCTGTTCGTCCACGGCTCGCCGCTCTCGGACGTCGAGAGCTTCGCGCCCGAGCCCCAGGAGGGCGAAGAGCGCTTGCTGGCAGGCGTCCGGGACCGGCTCGTCGTGTTCGGTCACAGCCACCAGCAGTTCAGGCGCCCTGGGCCGAACGGCACGGAGCTGCTCAACCCCGGCAGCGTCGGGATGCCGCTCGACGGCGACACCCGCGCAGCCTGGGCGACCGTGAACGGAGAGTTCGTCTTCCGCCGGACGGAGTACGACGTCCGGCGCGCCGCCGAGGGCTACCGCGAGCTCGGCGGCGAGTTCGGCGCGTTCGCGGCGCGGCGCATCGAGCGCGGCTCCGACTAGGCAGCCGGCCGCCGCGTCAGGCCAGGGTGGCGTCTAGCAAGATCTCGACGCCGCCCAGCGCGTTCGAGACGGGGCAGCCGTCCTTGGCCTTCTCGGCCGCCTCCCGGAACGCGCGCTCGTCGAGCCCGTCGACCTCGCCCCGGATGGTGAGCTGCATCGAGGTGATGCGGAAGCCCTCGTCGGTCTGGTCGAGCGTCGCGACCGCGTCCGCCTCCAGGCGGGTCGGCGCGTTGCCGTCCTCGGCGAGCACGTTCGCGAGCGCCATCGAGACGCAGGTCGCGTGCGCCGCGGCGATCAGCTCCTCGGGGCTGGTCTTGCCGCCGGCCTCGGGCTCGAAGCGCGAGGCGAAGGTGACGGCCTGTCCCGTCATCGCACCGCTGCTCGTCAGGTCGAACTGCCCGTTTCCGCTGCGCAGGTCGCCTTCCCACGTCGCGTGGGCTCGCCGCTCGATCGCCATCTCGTGCCTCCTGGTCGCTGGTGGGCGGGAGGCTATCCATGCCCTGCTCAGTGGTGGTGACACCAGCGGCCGCCCGCTGCCAGGCGGTCGAGGATGCGGTTCTGCTGCGCCTCGAAGGCGGCGTCCGCGGAGCTGCGGTAGTTGTGCAGACCGTTCACCATCGACTGCACGTCGGGCGTGACGCCGGGGCCGATCAAGGTCACGCGGTAGCGCGAGCCGTTGCCGGGCGGGCGCCCGTTGTGGCGGTAGAGACCGGCGCAGAAGACACCGTTCGGCCGGTGCGGCAAGAAGGCGTTCGCGCGCCGCCAGCCCGTTCCGTAGCGGGAGCCGAACGTGTCGAGGTAGAGCAGCCGGCCGTAGCGGTCGGTCGGGGCGCCGCGTGAGGTGCTGGCGTACCCGAAGACCGGCCGGCCGAGGTAGGTCGCCCGGCCGAACACCTCGTGGAAACGGCCGCCGTAGATCCAATCCGCGTACAGGTCGATCCGGGCCACCGGCGTGCTCCAGTGCGAGACGCGAATGGAGTACATGTGCTGCCGCACCGTCCACGGAGGCATCCCGAAGTTCGGCTGGTCGACCATCCACTCCTGGACGGCCCAGTAGGAGCCGTTCGGCGCCCGGCAGGCGGCGACCAGGAACGGCAGCGGCGGGCCGTCGTACGGGCCGCACGCGTTCGGGAACCGCTTCCACAACCCGCGCCCGCCGCTGTAGTCGACGCGGAAGCGCACCTGGCGCGCCGAGCGGCCGGGGTGCCGCGCGTTCACCGCGCCGCTGACGAGCACGTGCCGCCGCCCGTTTCCCTTGCGGTAGTAGACCATCGCCCGCTTGGAGCCGACCTTCAACGTGACAGGCTCGCGCGAGCCCACGAGGTCCACGAACTGGCTCGCAGAAGCTGCGGGCGGGAGTGTGACGGCGAGCGCCGTCAGGGCGATGCAGGCGGCTCTGAGCGACACGACCCGGGCCCACTGTGTAGCACAGCTCAGTCCGGGTCGCTCTCCTCCCCGGAGCCGCTCGGCCGGTAGTAGCGCTTCCCCTTCAGCGGATCCGGCAGGTTGTCGGTCTCGAAGCCGCTCGGATCGTCGTGCGGGTAGACGTAGCCCTTGCCGCGGCCGAGCTTCCTCGCGCCGTAGTAGCTCGCGTCGCGCAGGGCGTCCGGCGGGCGGGTCTGGCCGAGCTCGCGCACGTCTGCGGCCGCCTCCTTCAACGCGACGTAGGACGCGTTCGACTTCGGCGCCCGCGCGAGGTAGATGGCCGCCTGCGCGAGGTTCAGCCGCGCCTCGGGGAGGCCGACGTGCTCGACGGCCTGGGCCGCGGCGACCGCGACGAGCAGGGCGCGCGGGTCGGCGTTGCCGATGTCCTCGGAGGCGAGGACGATCATCCGGCGCGCGACGTACCGGGCATCCTCCCCGCCTTCCAGCATCGCTGCGAGGTAGTACACCGCCGCGTCCGGGTCGGAGGCGCGCGTCGACTTGATGAAGGCCGAGATGAAGTCGTAGTGCGCGTCGCCGCCCTTGTCGTAGACGAGCGGCCGCTTGCGGGCCGCGTCCTCGACGTGCTCCTCGCCCACCGCCGTACCCTCGGCCCGCGCCGTCTGGACGGCGAGCTCGAGGATGTTGAGCGCGTTGCGCGCGTCGCCGCCCGCGAGTTGCGCGATCCGTTGCGCCACGTCGTCGGGCACGTCCGCGCCGAGCCCCTGCGATCCGCGTGCGATCACCCGCAGCAGGTCGTCCTCCTCGAGCGGCTCCAGTGTGTAGATCTGCGCGCGCGAGAGGAGCGCCGAGTTGACCTCGAAGTAGGGGTTCTCGGTCGTCGCGCCGATCAGCGTGATGAGCCCCTCCTCGACGGCGGGAAGCAGCGCGTCCTGCTGCGCCTTGTTGAAGCGGTGGATCTCGTCGAGGAAGAGGATCGTCCGCTGCCCGTGCGCGCCGAGCCGCTCGCGTGCGCGCGCAAGCACCTCGCGCACCATCGACACCGTCGCGGACACCGCCGAGAGCTCCTCGAACGCGGCGCCCGTCATCCGCGCGACGATGCGCGCGAGCGTGGTCTTGCCGCTCCCGGGCGGACCGTAGAGCACCATCGAGCGCACCCGGTCCTGCTCGATGGCGAGCCGTAGCGCCGAGCGCTCGCCGAGCGCGTGGCGCTGGCCGACGAACTCGTCCAGCGTCGCAGGCCGCGCCCGCTGGGCCAGCGGGGCCGTGTCCGGAAGCCGTTCCCGGGCCG
>DASSQK010000206.1:0-2156 GCA_035702555.1 Gaiellaceae bacterium
CCTGGCGATCCTCGACGTCTCGATGCCGCGCCTGACCGGGATCCAGGCGGCCGCCGAGC
The DNA here is from genome assembly GCA_035702555.1 of Gaiellaceae bacterium. Taxonomy (GTDB): domain Bacteria; phylum Actinomycetota; class Thermoleophilia; order Gaiellales; family Gaiellaceae; genus AC-32. Next base: position 60 of record DASSQK010000206.1, read on the forward strand.
TACGCAAGCGCAAGCCGGAGCTGAAGCTCCTGATGCTGTCGATGCACGACAGCGAGCAGTTCCTCTTCGAGGCGCTGAAGGCAGGTGCCTCGGGCTACGTGCTCAAGTCGGGCGCCGACGAGGAGATCGTCGACGCCGCGCGGGCGGCGATGCGGGGCGAGTCGTACCTCTACCCCTCCGCCGTGACGACGCTGGTGCGCGACTACGTCGAGCGCGGCGGTCGCGGCGAGGAGCAGTTCGACGTCCTCACCCCGCGGGAGCTCGAGGTGCTGAAGCTGATCGCCGAGGCACACACCTCGAAAGAGATTGCGGACGAGCTCTTCATCAGCATCAAGACCGTCGACCGGCACCGCCAGAACATCCTGGAGAAGCTCGGCATGCGAGACCGCGTCGAGCTGACGCGGTACGCGATCCGGCGCGGCCTGATCCAGCCCTAGCGGCTGCCGAGGCCGAAGCGCGCGATCCCGCCGGCGAACTCGGTGCCGCCGCCGCCGAGCCCGAAGCGGGCGATGCCGCCGGCGAAGTCGGCGTCCTGCCCCGCGGCGTTCCCGACCGCCGTCGGTGGCACGACGACCACCGGACAGGGCGCCCGCCGCGAGACGTCGGCCGAGATGCTGCCGAGCAGCGACGAGCGCGGGCCGGTCGAGCCGACGACGACGAGCGACGCGCCGGACTCGCGCGCGGCGGCGACGAGCGCGTCGGCCGGGTGGCCTTCCTCGACCCGCCAGGCGGCGCCGCAGTCGACGTCGGTCGCACCTGCGCTCAGCCGTTCGAGCCGGTCGGCGATCGTGCTCACGCTCGTCTGCGGTGTGCCGGGCGGGACGACGCGGACGAACGTCAGCCCCGTCCCGAGCTCGCCGGCGAGTGAGCGCGCGACGCGTGCCGCTCCTCTCGCCGACTCCGAGCCGTCGACGCCGCAGATGATCGAACCGGTCATGAGTGCCTCCTCCGCTCGCTTTCCCTCTCAGCCTCGCCCGGCGACGCTGCGGCCGCCATCGGGCGGCGAACCCATGTCGCCGCGGCGCAGCCACCATTCACCGCTTCGCGGCTAGGAGAGGACCTGGCGAATGCGGAAGGCGGCGTTCGCGGCGAGCCCCGGGTTCGACTCGCGGTAGTACGGCAGCGCGACCATCCCCGTCCAGAGCGCCCAGCCGCGTCCTCGTTCCCAGCTCGCGTCGTCCACCTCCAGCTCCTCCCGGAGGACCTGCCGCGCAGGGCCGGGGAGCAGGTTCCACGCGGGCTGCAGGTCGATCGCGGGGTCGCCGAGGCCGGCGCCGCCCCAGTCGAGCACACCGGTCAGCTCGTGGCGCTCGAGCAGCATGTTCGCCGGCATCAGGTCGCCGTGGACCCAGACGTGCGCGCCGTCCCACGCAGGCGCCGCGAGGGCCCGCTCCCACGCGTCCAGCGCCGCCGCGGTGTCGATCTCGCCCGCGAGCTCCGGCACCGCCGCCCGCACCGGCGCGTCCCAGCGCTCGAGCGAGGAGCCGCGGGCCGACTCCGGCCCGCCGCCGGGCTCGGCTGCCCGGAGCGCGAGCACGAACGCCACCAGCGCCCGCGCGAGCGACTCCGCATCGGCGAGCCGCTCGACCTCCGGAAGCTCGCCGGGAAGCCACTCGTAGACGCCCCACGCGGCCGGGTAGCCCTCGTCCGGCTCCCCCTTCGCGACGAGTCTCGGGATCCTCACCGGCAGCAGCGGCGCGAGCCGCGGCAGCCACTCCCGGTCGCGGTCGACCCCGCGCCCGGCCCAGGTCGTCCCGTCGTCGAACACGCGCGGGAGGCGCACGACCAGCCCGTCGCCGAGCCGGTAGAGCACGTTCACCGTCCCCGAGGAGTCGATCCGCTCGAGCGGCAGCGACGCCCAGCGCGGGAACTGCGAGTCGAGGAGCCGGCGCACGAGGTCGTCGCCGAAGGCGATCTCGCCCGGGTGCATCGTTCCGCCGCTCATCCGCGGAAGCGGCCGCTCACCCGCAGCAGGTACTCGCGGCGGTCGAGCGGGTTGTCGTCGGTCCTCGGCCGCGCCGGAGGCTCTCCGCTGACCGGCTCGTAGCGGTCGAACGCGAGCTCGAGCACGCCCTCGCCGCGCGTCAGCGACGGCAC
>DASSQK010000207.1:0-2067 GCA_035702555.1 Gaiellaceae bacterium
ACGAGGATCGGGAGCGCCCTCACACGCTCACCGACCTGCGGGAGAGGACGATCGGGACGAGCGCCGCGAGCGAGAGCACCGCGGCGAGCAGGAAGGGCCGGGAGAACGCTGCGGTGACGGCGCGGTCGAGCTGTGAGACGAGCTCGTCCTCGAGGCCGCGGTACTCGGGCGTCTCGGGTCTGTCGGCGAAGGCCCCACGGACGTCGGGCACCTCCCGGTCGGAGGCGCGGACGATCGCGAGCACGTCCTGGGCCACCGCGAGCTTCTCGAGCGGGGGGATGCTGCTGTCGAGGACGGCCGCGGCTCCCGCCCGGAGCGCGCGGTCCTCGTTGCGGTCGAGCGCCGTCGTGAACACCGGCGTCAGGAGCAGGAGCCCGAGGACGACGCCCGCGTGCCGCGCCGCGATCGTCCAGCCGCCGTGCACCGCCTGCGGCGAGCGTCCGTGGAGCGCGCGCTCGGTGAGGGCGGACAGCGCAAGTCCGAGACCCGCGCCGACGAGGATCTGCGGCAGCACCGTCCACCACCAGGCCGAGCCCGGAAGGACGCCGAGCGCGGCGAGCCCGCCGGTGACGAGGACGACGCCCGCCGCGGCCCGTGTCGCGGTGTTCCCGACACGCGACGCGATGCTTCCGGTCGCGATCGCCGCGAGCGGCATCACGGTGACCACGAGGCCGGCGACGGCCGGGTCGAGCCGCCATCCGTCGACGAGGAGCAGCACGAGCAGGAACAGCGCGGCCGTCAGCGCGCCGGAGAGCAGCAGCAGCGCGAGGTTCGCCGAGAGGTTCGGCCGTCCGGCGGGCTCGACGAGGGCGCGGACGCGCACGCCGAGCACGCCGGCGAGCGTCAGCACCGCGAGCGGCGCCTGGACGAAGAAGATCGACTCCCACCCGAGCGTCTCCGTGAGGATCCCGCCCATCGCAGGCCCGAGGGCGGCGCCGAGGATCCCGGCGGTCGCCCAGGTGCGCACCGCACCGGCGTCGGAGCCCTGGATCTCGGTGAGCAGGTCGAGCGCCGCGCAGACGAGAAGCGCGCCTCCGATCGCCTGCACGCAGCGCGCGCCGACGAGCACCCCGAACGACGGGGCGAGCGCACAGGCGAGCGACGCCGCCGCGAACACGAGCGTCCCGGCGGCGAACGCCGTCACGGGCCGCCGCCGCGCGGCGTAGGCGGCGGGGACGGCAGCGAGCGCGAGCCAGAGGTTGTACGAGGTCAGGACCCAGGCGACGGTCGGGATCTCGACGTCGAACTGCCGCAGGATGTCCGGCAGCGCGAGCGTGACGACGGACGAGTCCGCGAGGGCGAGCCCGATCCCCAGCCCGACGAGGGCCTTCCGCGTCCGCGTGCTCACGCGCGCACTCTAGAAGCCTCGGCTCGGGCTCATGCCCGAGCCGAGGCTATGATCGCCCGATGCCGTTCTGGGCCTGGATTCCGCTCGTCGTGCTGCTCGTCCTCGCTCTTCTCCTGGGCGTCTTCGTGCTGCTCGGAAGGATCAAGGGCGGCGCGTACCTGCGGCCCGTCGTCACGTTCCTCTCCAAGGTGCCGCTCTTCAAGAGGTGGTTCCAGAAGGCGTCGATCGCGGCGCTCGAGCGCGAGAACCCCGAGCTCGCCGCAGCGATGAAGAAGATGACCGCGTTCGGCGAGCCGAAGAGCCCCGAGCAGGCCCAGCGGATGCTCAACCTCCTGACGCCGGCGGAGCGCCGCGCCTACATGGCCGCGGTCGGCCAGGAGACCGAGACCCCTGACGCCGCAAATCGCCAGCTCCGGCGCCGGATGGAGTACGGCGGCGCGGGCGTGCCGGTGCGGACGAAGCAGGCTTCGGACCGGCCTGGCGCGTCCGGCCGCAAGTCCGGCAAGGGCGCGAAGAAGAAGCGCTAGCGGCGCCTACGCGGCGAGCGCAGCACCCACCTGGACGACGGTCGCGACGAGCGCGCTCACGTCGTCGTCGGTCGTGCGGTAGTTCACGACACATGGGCGGAGGCAGACGCTGCCGTCGACGCGGGCCGGGGCGACCCAGACGTCGCCCTGCCGCTGCAGCTCCTCGACGAGGCGCGCATTGTGCTCGTCGAG
>DASSQK010000208.1:0-7221 GCA_035702555.1 Gaiellaceae bacterium
CTCGCCGGGGCCGTGATGATGGTCGAGCAGCTGCTGACCCTCGGGATCTGCGTCGCGCTGCTGCTGCGGCCGTACGTCCGCGAGCGGCTGCGCAAGCCCGCCTTCACGTGATCGCCGCCGCGCCCGCCGCGACCTCGTTCAGCTTCGAGCCGCTCTTCGCCGTGCTCGCCGCGGCGGCGCTGTACGGCTACGTCCGCCTGGCGCGCACGGTCGAGCGCCCCTCCGCGTGGCGGGCGACCCTCTTCGGCCTCGGGCTCGTGCTCGTCGCGGTGCCGCTGAACTCGCCGCTCGAGACGATCGCGATCCACTACCTGCTCGTCGTGCACCTGCTGCAGAACGTGATGATCGCCGACTGGGCGCCGCCCCTGCTCGTGCTCGGCCTGACCCCGGCCATGCGGGCCGCGGTGGCCGCGCGCGGGGGCCGCCGCCTCGCCCTCGCGACCCGTCCACGCTTCGCGCTGCCGTTCTGGCTCGCGGTCTGGTACGGCGTCCACCTGCCGCTCTTCTACGACTACGCCCTGCGGCACCCGTGGCTGCTGAACCTCGAGCACGCGCTCCTGCTCGTCGCCGGGCTGCTCTTCTGGTGGCCCGTCTTCTCCGAGCTGCCGCAGCGCCTCTCCAGCGCGCTCAAGCTCGTCTACCTCGGCGCCGCCTACGTGGGCTCGGCCTTCCTCTCGCTGGCGCTGATCTTCTCGGCGAGCGCGTTCTACCGCTTCTACGAGGAGGCGCCGCGCCTGTGGGGGATGTCGGCCGAGAAGGATCAGAACCTGGGCGGGATCCTGATGAACGGCGAGCAGATGATCGTCTTCTTCGCCGCCCTCTCGTACTTCCTGATGCGCCTTCTCTCCGAGGAGGAGGAGGCGCAGCGGGCGCTCGAGGGCCGATGAGGCGGCTGCTGCTCGTCGCGGCGGCGGCCGCGCTCGTGGCCGTCCCCGCCGCGCAGGCGAACGGCGACCCAGCGAGCGACGTCCTGCTCGTGAACCAGGTCTACATCGGGCCCGAGGTGCCGATCTCGAACGCCGACCGCGACGCGCTCACGAAGACCGTTGCGGCCGCCAACGAGCGCGGCTACCCGATTCGGGTTGCACTGATCCCGTTCACCTCCGACCTCGGCACCGCCGTCAGCCTCTGGCGCCACCCGCAGGACTACGCGAAGTTCCTCGGTAGCGAGCTCGCGTTCGTCTACACCAAGCGGCTGCTGATCGCGATGCCGTTCGGGTTCGGCATCTACCACCGCAACCGTCCGGTGGCCAAGGAGCAGCGCGTTCTCGCCCGCATCCGCCCGGGCCGGACGCCGACCGCGGTCGCCCAGCAGACGACGAAGGCGGTGCGCGCGCTGGCGGCCGCCGACGGGATCACGCTCCCCGTGGAGAGCGGCGGGGGCAGCGACTGGCGCGACCGAGCGATCATCGCCGCGGTCGGGCTCGTCGTCGTGGCGCTGATCGCCTTCGTGGCCGTCCGGCGGGTCGGCCGCGGCCGCGGCGAGGCGCAGCCCCAACAACAGTGACAGTCACTGAGACTGTCCCTGTGTCTGTCCCTGTGTCTGTCCCCGGGGCTCAGAGGCCGAGGTGGCGGGCGATCACCATGCGCTGCACCTCGTTCGTCCCCTCGCCGATCTCCAGGATCTTCTGGTCGCGGTAGAGCCGCGCGATCGCGGACTCCTCCATGAACCCGTAACCGCCGTGGATCTGCAGGGCCGCGTTCGCGGCGCGGTGCGAGAGCTCGCCCGTGTAGAGCTTGGCCATCGCCGCCTCCTTGGCGAACGGGCGCCCCTCGTCCTTCAGCCACGCGGCCTTGTACGTCAGCGCGCGACCCGCCTCGATCTCGACCGCCATGTCGGCCAGCTGGAACTGGACCGCCTGGAACGTCGAGATCGGCTTGCCGAACTGCTCGCGCTCCTTCGCGTAGGCGTAGGCGAGGTCGTAGGCGCCCTGCGCCAGCCCGACGCCCATCGCCGCGACGGAGATGCGCCCGCCGTCGAGGATCTCGAGGAACTGACGGAACCCCTGGCCGCGCTCGCCGAGCAGGTTGCCCTCCGGCACGGCGCAGTCGCGGAACGACAGCTCGCGCGTGTCGGAGGCGCGCCAGCCGAGCTTTTCCATCGGCGGCGAGATCTCGTAGCCCGGGGCGCCGTTCGGGACAATCAGGTTCGAGATCTCGTCCTCGCCGGTGCGCGCAGTGATCGTCACGCAGGCCGTGATGTCGGTGCCCGCGTTGGTGATGAAGATCTTCGAGCCGTTGACGATCCACTCGCCGTCGCGCAGCTCGGCGGTCGTGCGCGCGGCGGCGGCGTCCGAGCCCGCGCCCGGCTCCGTCAGGCCGAAGGCCGCCAGCCTGCGTCCGGCCGCGAGGTCGGGCAGCCACTCCCGCTTCTGCTCCTCGGTGCCGAAGAGCAGGATCGGCATCGTCCCGAGCGAGGTGTGCGCCGCCATCGTGATCGCCACCGACGAGTCGATCCGCGTCAGCTCCTCGACCGCGATCGCGTACGACAGCGTGTCCGTGCCCGCGCCGCCGTACTCCTCCGGCACGGGCATCCCCATCAGCCCGAGCTCGGCCAGCTCGGCGACGAGCTCGTACGGGAAGCGGTGCTCGCGGTCGAGCTCTGCCGCCACCGGCCCGACGCGCTGCTCCGCGAACTCGCGGACGGTCGAGCGGACGAGCTCGTGCTCGGGCGAGAGGTCGAGGTTCACGCCGACAGACGTGAGGCGAGCTCGACGATCAGCCGGACGCCGTAGCCCGTGCCGCCGCGCTGGCTCATGTAGTCGCCGCGCGAGCGCTCGAGGAAGGCCGGGCCGGCGATGTCGCCGTGGGCCCACGGCCCCTCGCCCGCGAACTCCTCGAGGAAGGCGGCCGCGAGGACGGCGCCCGCCTGGCGCAGGTCGGACGAGTTCTTCATATCGGCGAACACCGAGTCCACGTAGCGGCGGTAGCGCGGATGCATCGGGAACGGCCAGGCGTGGTCGCCGCTCGCCTCGCCGGCCGCGACGATCTGGTCCCGCCAGTCGTCGTCGTTGGCGAAGAACCCCGCGTAGAGGTCGCCGAGCGCGACTTCCATCGCGCCGGTGAGGGTGGCGAGGTCGAGGATGTGCGTCGCGCCCTGGCCGCGCGCGTACCAGAGCGCGTCGGCGAGCACGAGCCGGCCCTCGGCGTCGGTGTTCGTGACCTCGATCGTCTTGCCGTTCGCGGCGGTGATGATGTCGCCCGGTCGGTAGGCGTGGCCGCTCGGCATGTTCTCGGTGGCCGCCGCGACGGTGAGCACGCGGATCGGCAGCCCGAGCTCCGCGATCGCGCCGGTGGCCTCGATCACCGCCGCGCCGCCGGCCATGTCCCCCTTCATGTCCTCCATGTGGAGGGAGGGCTTGAGCGAGATCCCGCCCGTGTCGAAGGTGATCGCCTTGCCGACGAGGCCGAGCACGAGGTCGGCTCGCGCCGGCTCCGCCGGCTCGTACCGGAGCACGATCAGGCGCGGCGGGTTGTCGCTGCCCTGCGCGACCGCCGCGAGGGCGCCCATTCCCTGCGCGGTGATCTCGTCCGGCCCGAGCGCGTGCGTCGTCACGTCCTGAACCTGCGAGGCGATCTCCTGTGCGCGCTCGGCGAGCCGTTCCGGCGTCGCCTCGTTCGGCGGGCTGTTCACGAGGTCGCGCGCGAGGTTCGTCCAGCGGGCGATCGTCGCCGCCCGCGACGCGGCCGCGTCGAGGCCCTCCGCGCCGCCGCAGAGCACGAGCGTCTCGAGCTTCGGCCCCTTCTCGTCGTGCTTCCAGCGCGCCGTCTCGTAGCTGCCGAGGACGGTCCCCTCGACGAGCGCCCGCGCCTGCTCGGCCGCGGAAACGGGCAGCGACTCGTCGATCACCCAGGCGATCCGTCCGGCGAAGTCCCCGGCGGCGTCCGCCACTGCGGCCGCGGCCGTCCGCAGCGCGTCGGCGTCCACGTGCTCGCGTGCGCCGACGCCGGCTCCGGCGACACGAGGCGCGGCCAGGCCGTTCTCGACGTGCACGACGGCTGCGCGGCCGACCTCGTTCCTCAGCTCGCCTTCCTGCGCGAGCCGCACCAGGCGGCCGTCGAGCGAGGCGTCGAGCCTCGCGACCGCGCCGGACCCGTCGGCGTCGCCCGCGAGCGGGACCGCGAGGACGTCGGCTTCGACCTGCTCCGGCGCGAGCGCCTGCACCTCGACCTGCATCGCGGCGCGATGCTAGCCGACGGCCTTCTTAGGGTGCTAGCGCATGAGAGGGATACGGCTCGGGCGCCGTCGTGCCGAAAACCGTCTCGTGGCGAGCGGCACGTCACTGCGGCACCTGCGGCCCGCGCGTTTTCGGCGGAGTCGTACCCCCGCGAGCGCGGACGAGCTCAACGCGCAGATCGCGAGCCTGGTCGCCCAGCGGCAGGAGCTACGCGAGAGCGGCGCGAGCGAGGGAGCGCTCGAGCGGAACCGCCTCAGGCTGGCCCGGGCCCAGTGGGAGCTCGGACACGCGCTGATCGACCGCCACCTGCCCGGCGAAGAGGCCGCGGCGGTCTAGACCTTCGGCCAGGCGACCTAGACCTTCGACCAGGCGCCCTGGCCGGTGAGCTCGACCTCCACCGGAACCGCGGCGGCCCTGGCCGCATCCGGAAGGACCTGCGCGAGCCCGAGGCGCTCCGCCAGGAACGGCGCCAGGTAGCGGCCGACGATCTTCGCGGGCGGCCACCAGAGCGGCTCCGTGTCGATCACCGATCCGCGGGTGCGTGGCTCGGCGCGCAGGAACCGCGGCGCCATCCCGGTCAGCAGCAGCCCCCGGAGCACGGGCCGAAACGGCCGCGGCTCCAGGTCGGCCCCCGCGCGCGCCGCGATCGCCTCGGCTGCGGCGTCGGCCTGCTGCGTCGCGACGCCGCCCTGCTTGAGCGGGAACGTCGTCGCGTCGCCGGCTGCCCAGACGTCGATCTCGTCGCCGACCTGGCCGTGCTCGTCGGTCGGGATGAAGCCCGAGGCGTCATGCAGCACGCCTGCCAGACGCGGTCCCTCGAGCCGCGGCAGCGCGACGACCCGGTCGGTCGGGAGCACGCCCGCGGGTGCGACGGAGAGCCCGCCGTCCGAGAACGCGAGCGGCGTCGTCGACAGCGACAGCTCGATCCCGCGCGCCTCGAGCAGCTCGGCCATCGCGTCGCTGGCGCTGGGCCCGAAGATCCCGAGCGGGGCGTCCTCGGGCGTGACGAGCGCGACCGAGACGTCGACCGCACCCTCGTCGACGAGGTAGGAGCGCGTCATCAGGGCGAGCTCGTAGAGCGGGAGCGGCCACGTCGTGCCCGACGGGACGGCGAAGGTCACGCGGTCGATCGTCCCGCTGCCCGCGTCGACGAGCAGCTGACGGAGCGCTGCCGCGTCGCCGGGGCCGCGGAAGCAGAGCCCACCGGGAACGGCCTCGGCGGGGATCGCGCCCGGGGTGAGGAGGAGGAGGTCGAACGGGAGCTCGTCGCCCGCGGCGGTGCGGACGACGTGCCGGTCGGAGTCGACGTCGGTGACGATCGCCTCGACGAAGCTCGCTCCGGCCGCCTCGGCGAGACGGGTGAGCGGGAAGGTTCGGACCTCTCCGGCGCCGAACGGCTCGGCGACCAGGAGCGGCCGGTAGGAGAAGTGCCGGTCGGGCGCGACGAGCGCGACCTCGACCAGCTCCGGAGCCAGCTCCTGCAGCGCGAGCGCCGCCTCCAGCGCGGCGACTCCGCCTCCAACGATCACGACCCTGCTTTGCATCGCACTCCACCTCCCGTCGTTGCCGGAAGTGTGGCCGCGCGGGCCGGCGAAGTCCATCGGAGCCGACGCGGATCCTGCTGCGGATTTCCCGCAGGCTAGGCTCATTCTGTGCGGTCCGAGCTGGACAGGCGGGCGATGGCGGCGCTCTCGGCGGGGCACTTCGCGACCGACTTCGCCAACGGCGCCTTGCCGGCGCTGCTCCCGTTCTTCGTCGACCGCTTCAGGCTGTCGTACACGCTCGCGGCCGCCGTGATGCTCGCCTCGACGGCCTCGTCCTCGCTCGTCCAGCCGCTCTTCGGTGCGTGGTCGGACCGGCGCGGCGCGCTCTGGCTGCTCCCGGGCGGGGTGGCGCTGGCGGGGATCGGGATCGCGCTCGCGTCGGCCGCGCCCGAGTACTGGCTCGTGCTCCTGCTCGTCGTGTTCTCGGGCCTCGGCGTCGCGGCCTTCCACCCGGAGGGCTCGAAGTTCGCGGCTTACGCGAGCGGCGACAGGCGGGCGAGCGGGATGAGCCTGTTCTCGATCGGCGGGAACGTGGGCTACGCGCTCGGGCCGACTGTCACGACGCCGCTCGTGCTCGCGCTCGGCCTGACGGGCGGCCTGCTGTTGTCGGTGCCGGTGCTCGCGGTCGCGGCCGCGCTGCTGCTCGCGACGCCGTTCCTGGCGGGCTTCGCGCCCGAGCCCGGGACGCGCGTGGCGGCGGACGGGGAGGATCGGCCATGGGCGCTCGTGCTGCTGCTGGGCGTGATCGCCTTCCGCTCGGTCGCCTGGTTCGGGCTGATCACCTTCGTCCCGCTCTGGGAGGTCTCGCTCGGCAACTCGAAGGCGCACGGCGCGCACCTGCTCTCGCTGATGCTCCTCGTCGGCGGGATCGGCACTCTCGCTGCCGGGCCGATCGCAGACCGCCTCGGGACGCGGACCGTGCTGTTCGCCAGCTGCGTCGCCACCGCGCCGCTGATCTTCGTGTACGTGGCCGTCGGCGGGATCCCGGGCGCGATCGCGCTCGCGCTCGTCGGGGTCTGCGTGATCGGCACCTTCGGCGTGACGATGGTGATGAGCCAGGAGTACCTGCCCAGCCGGATCGGGATGGCCTCGGGCCTCTCGATCGGCCTGTCGATCGGCCTCGGCGGGATCGCGGCGGTCGGCCTCGGCGCGCTGGCGGACTCAGTCGACCTGCGGGCCGCCATGTACGCCGCGGCGGCCGCGCCGCTCGTCGCCGTCGTGCTCGCCGCGCTGCTGCCGTCGCCGCGGCCGCAGCGCCGGCGCCTCGAGGCCGAGCCGGTTCTGTAGGCTCCGCGGCCGATGGACGACCCGAGAGAGTTCTTCGAGACGCTGGAGTCCCGTGTCGACGGCGAGAAGGCCAAGGGGATGACCGCGAGCTACAAGTTCGACATCGACGGCTCCGGCTCGTGGCACGTCGACGTCGACGACGGCAAGGTGACCGTGACCGAGGACGGCGGCGACGCCGACTGCACGATCTCGACGTCCACCGAGACGTTCCT
>DASSQK010000209.1:0-5468 GCA_035702555.1 Gaiellaceae bacterium
GCGCCAGATCGACCGGCCGCTGTTCGTCAACGAGCGCGGTGACGCGGCGCGCTTCGCGGTGATCTTCGACGACGACCCGCTGAGCACCCACGCGATCCACGCCCTCCGACGGGTCGAGCAGGACCTGCCCTCGCTCCTGCAGCGCGCGGGCCTCGACGGCGTTCGGAGCGGCGTCGCGGGCGATACCGCGCTCGCGAAGGAGTCGGTCGACACGATCCACGGCGACATCGCCCGCGTCGCGGTGGCGCTCTTGCTCGCGAACCTCGTGCTGCTCGCGATCTTCCTGCGCGCGCTGCTGGCGCCCCTCTACCTGCTCGCGGCCAGTGTCCTCGCGCTGACGGCGGCGATCGGCGTCACGACCTGGCTCTTCCAGGACTTCCTCGGCCACCAGGACCTGACCTACTACGTGCCGTTCGCCGCCGCCGTGCTGCTGCTGTCGCTCGGCTCCGACTACAACATCTTCATCGCGGGCCGGATCTGGCAGGAGGCCGAACGCCGGCCGCTGCGCGAGGCGATCCGTTACGCCACGCCGCGGGCCGCGGGGACGATCACGACTGCGGGCCTCACGCTGGCCGGCTCGTTCGCCCTGCTGGCGCTGATCCCGATCGCGCCGATGCGCGAGCTCGCGTTCGTGATGGCGGCCGGGATCCTGATCGACACGTTCCTGGTGCGCTCGATCCTGGTGCCGTCGCTGACGGCCGCCCTCGGCCGGGCATCCTGGTGGCCGAACTCCCCGCCGCGACCCGAGACGACGGTTTCTGCTGCGGAGTGAGCACCCTTAGACTGCGCGTTGCGTCGACCAAGGAGAGAGCGATGGGGCAGGTATCGGCGATTCTGGACGAGAAGGGCCGCGAGGTGCTTCGAATCGACGGCGCGGCGAAAGCCCTCGAGGCTGCCAAGCTGATGGTGGAGCGAAACGTCGGCTCGCTTCTCGTGACCCAGGACGACGAGACGGTCGGCATCGTGACCGAACGCGACTACCTTCGCCGCGTCGTGGCCGAAGAGCTCGACGGGAGCAAGACGCCGGTCCGGGAGATCATGTCCGCACCGCTGATCGTCGTCACGCCGCAGACCTCGGTCGACGAGTGCATGGCCGTGATGACGAACCGGCGGATCCGCCACCTGCCCGTGGCCGAAGGCGGGGCCGTGGCGGGGATCGTCTCCATCGGCGACGTCGTCAAGTTCCAGGCGCGGGAGCAGACGTTCGAGCTGCAGTTCCTGCAGGACTACATCTCCGCGAGCTAGCTCGCGGACATACACCGACAGAGGGGGGAACACCATGAAGAGATTCACGCGCATCGCCGCGTGGCTGGCGGTCGTCGCGGCGCTCGTCGCGACCGTCGCGTCCGCGCAGGCAGGCACGGCTCACCACGGGAAGGGCAAGGGTCACCACCACGGCAAGGGCCCGCGCGTCTGCTGCACGGAGACCCACGTCGACATCCAGGCGAACGGCTACACGATCCCGGGGACCTTCACGCTCCCGCGGGCCGGCGGCCACCACGGCCGCTACCCGGCCGTCCTGCTCCTGCACGGCACCGCCTCGCAGAAGGACGAGGTCGGAAACATGTACGCGCGCGTGGCGCAGAAGCTCGGGCGCCTCGGCTACGCGTCGCTGCGGATCGACTTCGCCGGCTCCGGCGACTCCACGCTCCCGCAGACCGCGTTCACCTACGCCGAGGAGGTCTCCGACGCGAAGACGGCGCTGACGTGGCTGAGCGGCAACCGGAACGTGAACGCCGGGGCGCTCGGCCTCGTCGGCTTCTCACAGGGCGGCCGCGTGGCCGCGACCGTCGCCGGAACCGACCCGCGCGTGAAGGCGCTCGCCACGTGGTCGACCTGGGTCGAGGACGGCTCGACCGCATACCTGATCTGGGGCCCGGGCGCCTACCAGGAGGCCCAGCAGAACGGCCACGTCGTCGTCGACCTCGGCTTCAGGACGTGGGACTTCTCGCTCGCGTGGTTCGACACGATCAAGGCCTCGGACCCGCTGCAGGACATCGCGGCCTACCACGGGCCGCTGCTCGGGATCGACGGCAGCGAGGACGAGCTCTGGCCGCAGACCAAGGACGAGCTCTACGCGGCCGGGTCATACGACGAGACGCTGCACGTCGTGCCGGGCGCCGACCACATCTACCACGTGCTCGACGCCGACCAGACGCAGGCCGAGGACGTGCTCGATACGACCGCGACCTGGTTCTCGCAGAAGCTCGCGCCGCACGCCCACCACGGGCACTGAGGCGCGCCGCTAGGTCTTGGAGCGGGCGGCGGCGTAGGCCCCGGCGGCCTGCGTCTCCGTCCGCTCGACTCCCGCGGCCGCGTAGACGTCCTCCTCGTCGAGCGTCTCGTGCTCGAGCAGCGCGTTCGCGAGCGAGTCGAGGCGGTTGCGGTTCTCGCGCAGCAGCAGAACCGTCTGCTCGTGCGCTTCGGCGACGATTCGGCGCACCTCCTCGTCGAACAGCCGCTGGGTCTCCGGGGAGACCTCGGACGGGACGGGGAACGGGGTGGCGCCGTCACGCGGGATCACGGCGATCGGCCCGATGGCGTCGCTCATGCCCCAGCGCCCGACCATCTGACGCGCCAGCTCGGTCAGCTGGTTGATGTCGGACTCCGCTCCGGTGCTGATGTCGCCGAAGACGACCTGCTCGGCGGCGCGCCCTCCGAGCGCGACCATGATCCTCGCGTGCACCTCCGGCTCGAGGTAGTTGAAGCGGTCGCTCTCGGGCGCCGAGAACGTGACGCCCAGGGCGAGCCCGCGCGGGATGATCGAGACCTTCCGCACCGGGTCTGCGCCCGGGGTGAGCATGCCGACGATCGCGTGGCCGGCCTCGTGGTAGGCCGTCCGGCGGCGGTCCTGCTCGCTCATCATCACCTGCCGCTCGGCCCCGAGCACGATCCGCTCGAGCGAGTCGGTGAAGTCGGACTCCTCGACTCGCTCGTGATCCCGCCGCGCCGCCGTCAGCGCCGCCTCGTTGACGAGGTTCGCGAGGTCGGCGCCGACCATCCCGGGCGTGGTGGCGGCGATCCGGCCGAGGTCGACGTCCGGCGCGAGCGGGATCCCGCGCGTGTGAACCCTGAGGATCGCCTCGCGGCCGGTTCGGTCCGGCGGCTGCACCGCCACGCGGCGATCGAAGCGGCCGGGTCGCAGCAGCGCCTGGTCCAGCACGTCGGGCCGGTTCGTCGCCGCGATCACGATCACGCTCGTCGACGAGTCGAAGCCGTCCATCTCGGTGAGGATCTGGTTCAGCGTCTGCTCGCGCTCGTCGTTGCCGCCGCTGAATCCGGCGACGCCCGAGGTGCGCGAGCGGCCGATGGCGTCGAGCTCGTCGATGAACACGATCGAGGGCGCGCTCTCCTTCGCCTGGCTGAAGAGGTCGCGCACGCGTGAGGCCCCGACGCCGACGATCGCCTCGACGAACTCCGAGGCCGCGAGCGAGAAGAAGGGCGCGTCGGCCTCTCCCGCGACCGCGCGCGCGAGGAGCGTCTTGCCCGTGCCGGGCGGCCCCGAGAGCAGCACGCCGTGCGGGATGCGCCCGCCGAGGCGGCCGTACTTCTCGGGGTGGCGGAGGAAGTCGACCACCTCGGTCAGCTCCTCCTTCGCCTCGTCGATCCCGGCGACGTCCGTGAACGTCACCCTGTCGCCCGATGGCTCGTAGCGGCGCGCCCTCGAGCGGCCGAACGAGCCGAGCACGTTCTGCATGTTCCCGGCGCGGCGCAGGAACCAGACGAGCAGGCCGATGAAGACGACCGTGGGCCCGAAGCCGAGCAGGAGCGCCTGCCACCACGGCGGCCCCGTGTCGAGCGGCTGCGCGTTGACGGTGACGTCGTGCTCCTGGAGGAGCTTCGAGAGCTCGTCGGTGTTCGCGAAGGCCGGCACCTCGGTGCGGAACTTCGTCGTCGGCTTCTTGCCCTGGTAGCTCGTCTTCTGGGTGAAGAGGCCCTGGATCGCCGTGCCCTTGGACGTGATCTGGTCGACGTGGCCGGCCTTCACCTGGTCGAGGAAGAACGGGCTGTACGGGATGCGCACGCGCGAGGCCGGCTCGGTCGCCCGCGCCGTGATGAACAGGTTCAGCGCGAGCAACGCGAGGAAGAACGCGATCCAGCGAGGGCTCGGGCGGAACGACCGCTTCTGCGAGTCCTTCGGCGACGAGCCGCGCGGCGCGGGCGGACGGTCGCCGTCCTTCTGCTTCTTCAGTGCCGGCATCGCCCTCACGGTACTCGTACCCGGCCGTCTTCTCCAGAGGGGCGTGCCGGCCTAGCGCGCCGCGCAGCGGACGAGCTCGCGCACCAGGGGCTCGAACCGCTCGCCCTCACGGGTCAGGCGGTACTCGACCGCGGGGGGGCGTGTGTCGAGCACGCGCCGCTCCAGAAGGCCCGCCTCGACGAGCTCGGTGAGGCGCGTCGTCAGCGTCGCGGGCGGGACGCGGCCGAGGACGGCGCGGTACTCGTTGAAGCGCGCTGCGCCCTCGACCGACGCGTAGAGGATCGAGAGCGTCCAGCGCCGTTCGAGGAGGTCCGCCGCGCGGCGAACCTCCTCGGGGATCGGCTCACGCCGCGTGCAGCGCATGATCCGGCGCCGGCTCCAGCGCGAGCTCGAGGACCTCGTCGACGCTCAGCACCGGGTGGAACCTCATCGCCTCGCGCACGTCCTCCGGAACCTCGTCGAGGTCGGCCCGGTTCCGCTCCGGGATGATCACGTCGGTCAGCCCCGCGGCGTGCGCCGCGAGCACCTTCTGCTTCAGGCCGCCGATCGGTAGCACCCGGCCCTGCAGCGTGACCTCGCCGGTCATGCCGACCGTGTGCTTCACCGGCCGCCGCGTCAGCAGCGAGGCGAGGGCCGTCGTCATCGTGATCCCGGCGCTCGGCCCGTCCTTCGGGATCGCGCCGGCCGGGACGTGCACGTGGAACGCCTTGCCCTGCAGCTCGTCGTGGCCGATCTCCAGCTCGTCCTCGTGGGCGCGCACCCACGAGAGCGCGATCTGCGCGGACTCCTTCATCACGTCGCCGAGCTGGCCGGTCAGCGTCAGGCCGCCCTCGCCGTCCATGCGCGTGGCCTCGACGAAGAGCACGTCGCCGCCGGTGCCGGTGACGGCGAGGCCCGTGGCGACGCCCGGCACCGCCGTGCGCTCCGCGGCCTCCTGCCAGAAGCGCTGGCGCCCGAGGGCGTCACGCACCCCTTCCAGGTCGGTCGCGATCGGCGGCTCTGCATCGCCCGAGGCGATCCGCGTGGCCGCCTTCCGCAGCAGCTTGCCGAGCTCGCGCTCGAGCTGCCGCACACCCGCCTCGCGCGTGTACTCGGAGACGATCGTCTCGAGCAGCTCGTCCGAGATCTCGACCTCGTCCTCGCGCAGGCCGTTGCGCTCACGCTGGCGCGGCCACAGGTAGCCGCGCGCGATCGCGACCTTCTCGTCGACGGTGTAGCCGTCGAAGCGGATGACCTCCATCCGGTCGAGCAGCGGCCCCGGGATCGT
>DASSQK010000210.1:0-7204 GCA_035702555.1 Gaiellaceae bacterium
GCCGATCGCGCCGGTGGGCGCGCCGGCAAGCAGGACGGAGCCGATCGTCGTGAGGCCGCCGCCGAAGACGGGGTAGGCCGGACCGAGGCCGATCCCGGCGAAGAGGATGACGATCCCGAACGAGAAGAGCGCCCGGTCCGGAAAGAGGAGGGACGCGACGCCGAGCAGGAGCACGCCGAAGATCGCGCTGCCGACCCGGACGGCCGTTTGGCTCTTCTGGTTCTTGCCGGGCGTGAGCAGCACGAGATAGGCCGCGAAGAAGATCCAGAACGCGTCCCGGCCGCCGTTGCGCTGAAAGAAGTACATGAGGATCGCGAGCGGAATCGCCCGCCGCACGCCGTCGCGCGCATGCTCGTCGAAGGTCTTCAACGACTCCCACATCGCGCGCACCGGGATCGGCGGCGCCGTCGCCGCCCTCATCTCTTCGGGCTCGGTTCGCCGCCGCCAAGCGGTGCCGACGAGCACGACGAGCAGGCCTGCCAGGCACCCGACCGCGATATGGGCCGCACCCCAGCGGAACGAGACGTGCTCGAACAGGTTCGCCGTCCGGGCCATCAGCGCCACGATCAGGTAGGCGAGCGAGAGGAGGAAGCCGATGACCGCTCCGAGAGGGCCGGCTGCTGCGCCGAGCGAGGTCAGCACCGCCACGGCGGCCATTGCCACGGCGGCCCAGACCGGGTGACCGCCCGTGCCGAACGCGACCGCGGTCAGAACCAGGCCGAGCGCCGCGGTGATCAGCGCGACTCGGCGGGAGATCGCCGAGGGCCCGCCGGAGCCGGCGGCGGCGACGACCAGGCCCGCGAGCCCGCCCAGCATCGCGCCCCGGACGTTGGGGAGAGGGCTGCTGAGCGCGACGCCGGCGATCAGGCCTGCCGCCATGTAGCCCACCAGCGCCCAGGCCGGCGGCTGGCCGGTCGGCGCGAACCAGCTCCGCCAGCCCGTGCGGCGAGGCGCCTCCTCGCTCACTGCTCCTGCGCGGCCATGAGCGCGTCGAGCTTCCGCTCGAGCTCGTCGAAGCGCTTCTCCATCACGTCGCGGTCGCTCTCCTCTTCCTGCTGGTGCGCCTCGTCGTACTCGTGGCTCGCCCGCGCGACGAACGTCGACGTGATCACGGCCGTCACGATCGCGATGAACGCGATCCCGTACAGCATGACCAGGGCCGCCACGATCCTGCCGACGACGTCCTTCGGAGCGACGTCGCCGTAGCCGACGGTGGTGACGGTCTGGATCGCCCACCAGAGGCCGACCCCCACATTCGAGTACTCCTCGTTGTCGATCAGGGAGATCAGGGCGCCGGCCCCGACCGTCACGACCGCCGTCGCGACCACGATCACGCCGGCCGCGTTGCGAACCGACGGGGGCTGGCGCATGAAGCTCTCGATGCGCCGCTCGATGACGTTCAGCCGACCCATTGGGGGCCGCTTGTTCTTCGCTGAGACGGAAACGACCCCTCTCAGCGCAAAGGGGCTAGCGGGCGAGGCTGCGCGCTAGTCGTGCACGCACTTGCGGTAGCCGGCGCGGATCGTGTTCCGCTCCGCGTTCATCTGGCTCTCGAGCGCCACGTCCAGCGGGTTGCCGCGGTTGAACGGGTGCAGCCCCGGCCCCTGCCACATCACGTCCGGGGTCACGCCCGGCCCCGCGGCCGTGAGCCGGTACTGCTCGCCGACGCCCGGCGGGCGCTTCCGGTTCGGCGTGCTCCGCGGGTGCGCGTAGCCGCCGACCCAGGGATTCCGCGGGTAGAAGCCGTAGCAGAACATCCCCGGCGGCCCGTGCGAGACGAACGAGTTCTCGCGCAGCCAGCCCTTGCCGTACGCCGAGTCGAGCGTGTCGAGGAAGACCAGCCGCCCGTAGTTGTCGGTCGGCGCGCCGACGTGCGTCGTGCCGAACCCGCGGATCCCGCGGCCCCGGTAGGTGTACTGCCCGAAGACCTCCTGGAACCGGCCGCCGTAGATCCAGTCCGTGTAGGCGTCGAGCTTCGCGAGCGGGCCCGTCCAGTGCGAGAGGTGCAGCCACCAGGTCTTCTGCTGCCCGAGCCACGGCGCGAGGCCGAGATCCGGCAGCGCGGTCTGCCAGCTCTGCAGCGCCCAGTACGAGCCGTTCGGCGCCCTGCACGCGGCCACCAGCCACGCGAGCTCGGGCCCGTCGTAGGCACGGCAGCGGTTCTTGAAGTGCTTCCACGTCAGCCGGTGGTGCTTCCAGCCGCCCGAGTAGTCGAGCTTGAACTCGACCTGGCGGACCCTCGGGGACGCGGGTCGCGGGCGCGCGTTCACGGCGCCCCACGCGAGCAGGTGCGTCACCTTGCCGCGCACCGAGTACGTCACCATCGCCGTCCCCTTCGAGTTGACCGCGAGCTTGATGTGCGAGGCGTTCCGCGCGATCAGCTGCGAAGCATCCGCCGAGCCGGCGAGCGCGAGCGCGACGACCGAAGCGCAGGCGAGGGAGACGAGCCGCATGAAAGGGTCATCGGAAACGCGGGGGCGCGCTTCGCCCCTCGTTCGGGTGGTCTACGAGGCCGCGGCCGGCACGTCACGCCCCAGGTGGTCGAACGGAGCCGAGCGACCGCAGGCGAGCCTCCCCCGATCTCCGCTCGGCTCCGAAGCCTGATGCCCGCCGTAGCACTGGTTATACCTCTCGACCACAGAGGCACTCAAGTGGAGGAGCCGGAGCGTGGCGACGTCCCTACTGCGGCTCAGAGACGTGCCTCTCACGGGGGGGATGAGGTGCTCCGGCTCCACGTGCATCAGACGTGGCTCCCTCGCGCAGCTTCCCCACGGTATCGCTCGGCGACGGCCGTTCCAATGGCCTTTCGCTCGGTCCTTCGGCCGTTGCCGGCGTCGGCCCGGATCGCGACTCCGTGATATCCGCCGAGGGCGGGCGCGCTACATTCGCGGCGTGAAGGTGCTTCGCAGAACCGTCCGCGCAGTCGCCCTGGTCGCTCGCGACGGCAACATCCCGAAGCCGCTGCGCGGGGCCGTCGCCTTCGGCCTCTTGCCGATTCCCGGGCCGTTCGACGAAGCGGTCCTGCTGCTCGTCGGTGGTGCGCTCTGGGCCTTCTACCCGGACCGCATCCGGCTGGCCTGGCAGCGGGCGAGCGCGCTGGACACGTCCGCCTAGCCGAAATGGCCTACGAGGCCAGCCGCTCGTCCACGGCGTCGTGCGGCACCGGGACCTCGAGCGGAAGGCTCAGGAAGACGTCGACGACGCCCGGGTCGAACTGCGAGCCCGCCCCGTCGCGCAGCCGGCGGCACGCCTCCTCGCAGCTGAGCCGCTTGCGATAGGGGCGGTCTGTCGTCATCGCGTGGAACGCGTCGCAGACGAGGATGATGCGGGCCTCGAGCGGAATCTCCTCGCCGCCCTTGGCGTCCGGGTAGCCGGCGCCGTCCCAGCGCTCGTGGCAGCTGCGGACGATCGTGCGCACCTCGGCGAGCCGGTCGATCGGCTCGAGGATGCGCTCGCCGAGCTCGGGATGCGTCTCCATGATCCGGCGCTCCTCCGTCGAGAGCGGCCCCGGCTTGAGCAGGATGCTCGTCGGGATGCCGATCTTGCCGATGTCGTGGAAGAGCGCACCGAGCTCGAGCCGCTTCAGCTCGCTCCCCTCGAAGCCGAGCGCCTCGCCGACGCGCAGCGCCATGTCGGTGATCCAGCGCGTGTGCGAGGAGGTGTACTCGTCGTTCGCCTCGAGCGCGTTCGCGAGCGCCTCGACGGTGGAGACGAAGGTCTCCTCCAGGTTCTCGTAGCTCCGGGCGCGCTCCAGGGCGACCGCGGCCTGGTCGGAGATGCCGCGCAGCAGGCGCAGGATCTCTTCGATCGTGTGCTCGGTGTCGGTCGTCGCCTCGCGGACCGCGATGAAGCCCTCGAGCCTGCCGTCGTTTCGGAGCGGCGCGAGCGCCAGGTCCGGCCACGACAACCCCGCGGGCGCAGGCAGACAGGCCGTCGCCTCTGCGGCCGTCAGCAGGAACGGCTCCGAGCGGCGGCCGACGACCGCGCGCACCGCGTCGGCGGGGAGCGCCGTCGTCAGCAGCGGCTGCAGCGCCGGGTCGGCGTCGTAGTCGGTGTGCGCGCCTACCCGGAACTCCCCGCGCTCGTCGGGGAGCCAGAGGGCGCACTTCTTGTCGCCGAGCAGCCGCGCCGCCGCTCGCACGGTCTCGGCGCCGATCGCGTCGGGCGTCTCCGCCTCGGAGATCGCGCCGGTGAACTCGAGCAGCGCCTTCAGGTGGTCGGCCTCGCGGCGCTGCGCCTCGTACAGCCGCGCGTTCTCCAGCGCGACCGAGGCGTGGCCGGCCAGCACCTCGAGCAGCCGCACGTCGTCCTCGTCGAACTGCGCCACCCCGAGCTTCGAGATCGCGATCACCCCGATCACGCGCGCGCCGTAGCAGAGCGGCACGGCGATCTGCGACTCCTCGATCATGTGCGTCCCCGGGATCATCACGGCGTACTCGCACTCGAGCGTGTTCGGGACGAGCAGCGGCTCCGCGCTCTCGGCGACGTGGCCGGTGATGCCCTCGCCGATGCGCGTCCGCGGGAACGCGACCCGCTTGCCGTCCCGCGAGAGGAGCTCGCCGCGGAAGGCGATCGGGACGACCTCGTCCGCGTCGATCACCGACACACGGCAGTTGTGGTAGTCGATCAGAAGCCGCAGCTCGTCGGCGATCGTCTCGCCGATCTGGCGCACGTCGTTCAGCCGGTTCAGCTTCCCGGCGAGGCTCTGCAGCATCTTCAAGTGCGCGATCGAGCGGACGTCGCGCCCGGTGCTCGGCTCGCCGTCGGGCCGCTCGCTCGTGTGCTCGTCGAAGAGCACGATCTGGTTCTTGCCGCGCGCCTTGGCCGTCATCATCGCGGCCTCGGCGCAGGCGACGAGCTCGCGCGGGTTCATCGCGTGATCGGGGCCCTGGGAGACGCCGACCGAGATCGTGATCGTGCCCGCGGGCCCGAACTCGACGTCCGCCAGGTCGTCGGTCAGGCGCCGTGCGAGCGTGAGCGCGTCGCCCGCGTCGCCGCCCGGCATGATCACGCCGAACTCCTCGCCGCCGAGGCGGCAGACGACGTCGGAGCCGCGCACGGTCGCGCGCAGGAGCTCGGCGAGCTCGGTCAGCACCTGGTCGCCCGAGCCGTGGCCGTGGACGTCGTTGACGCGCTTGAAGTCGTCGATGTCGAGCATCAGCAGCGCGACCGCGTCGCGGGAGCGGCTCGCCCGCGTCAGCTCGGCGCGCAGGCGCTCGTGGAAGTAGCGGTGGTTGTAGAGGCCGGTCAGCGAATCGGTCTGCGCCTGGAACTCGAGGCGCTCGCGGATCTGCGCGTTGTCGAGCGCGAGGGCCGCAGCGTCGGCGAAGCGGCAGGCGAGCTCGAACTCGCCGTCGCTGAAGGACGCGTCCGCGCCGAGCCGGTACATGTTCAGCGTCCCCTTCACGAGCCCGCGCGCGATCAACGGGATCGAGATCAGCGCCTCCGGCTCGTCGGCGGGCGTCCCGGGGACGGTCACCGTCCGCGGGTCGAGGTGCGCCTGGTTCGCGCGCACCGGCTCGCGGTGCAGCGCCGCCCAGCCGGTGATACCGACGCCGAACTCCGAGCGGCTCTCCATGATCTTCTCCGCCCACGTGTCGCGCGCGAGCACCGGGATGAGGACGGTCTGCGCCTCGTCGGCCTGGTAGATCGAAAGCGTGTCGTGCGGGACGAGCTCGGCGAGCGTGTCGGCGATCCGCTCCAGCAGGTTGTCGAGGCTCTGCTCCGAGAGAATCTCGTGGAAGACGTCCGCGAGCTGGCGGTAGGACTGGACCAGCGGATCCGGGCGCACGAGCGGGGACGGGTCGCCGTCCGGCGCGGGCGCAGGGGAGAGGGCCGCATCTCGATGCCGCACGCGCATAGTTTCCCGAGGAACGGGCGTCTGGAGATCCCCCGGAAAGGGGAACCGCGGATCTACGCCTCTTCGGCCTCTTCGAGCTCCCGGCGCAGCTCGTTCACCGCCGGAAGCGTCGCGAGGGCGGGGAGGATCGGCAGCCAGAGGTTGAAGATCCGGTAGACGACGACCCCGAGCAGCGCCCGCACGAACGGGAAGCCCATCCAGTGCAGCGCGAAGGTGAGTGCGATCTCGACCACCCCGGCCCCGCCCGCCGGCAGCGAGCGGCGCGTGAGCACGTAGCCGGTCGCGTAGCCGAGGATCAGCGCCGGCAGCGACAGGCGCGGATTGCCGAAGACCTGCAGCGCGCCCCAGAGGCAGGCGATGTCGCCGGCCCAGTAGAGCGCGGTGCCGAGCAGGCCGAGCCCGTGCTCGCGCGGCGGCGCGACGAACATCGAGCGCAGGATCGCGAGGCCGGCCACGAAGTGGGCGAAGGCATGGCGTATGCGCCCGCCGCGCGGCTTGGACCAGCGCGCGGCGCGCTTCGGCGAGCTGACCCAGATCGCGACGAAGGCGCCCGGGATCACCAGCAGCCACGGCAGCGTCAGGGTCTTCGAGACGTCGGCGCCGCTCGCCAGCAGCGCGATCGCCGAGACGAGCGCCGCCGGGGCGAGCACGGCGTACTCGAGCGCGCCGAGCGCGAAGACGCGCGCGACCGCCCCGTCGCGGTCCTCGCCCGCGCTGCGCAGGACCCAGTAGTCGACCGCGAAGCCGCCGCTCGTCCGCGTCGCCGCGAAGACGCCGAAGCCGGCGATCACGGCCTGCAGCGTCCGCCCGAAGCTCAGGCCCGGGCCGCCGTCGACGCGCGCGGTGTCGCGCACGGCCAGGACGTAGCCGAAGTACGCGACCAGTTCGCCGCCGAGGCAGAGCAGGAGCCACTCGGGGTACAGGTTGCGCAGCGCACGGTTGAGGGGCTCCGCGCCGGCGAGGTCGGCGAGCAGCGCGACGGCCCCGAGCGCGAGCACCGTCGGCACGACGAGCACGAGCAGGGGGTGGCGCTCGAGCCAGTCGCGCGACCGCCGGAGCGGGCCGGGTCCGGCCGGGACTGTGGACTGGGGCACCCTCAGACGCTAGCCCGGGTGGGTAACTACTGCATGGAAGCAGTGTTTGACACCTTCGAAACTAGGGAGTAGCTTCGATGGCTCGTTCAGATATCAATCGCAACGATCGACTTGGGGGAGGGGTCGTGCGAGACATCGAAGTCCGACCCTCTGTGCGGCGGGGGGAGAGATACGCCGGGGGCCGCCGCGGCTCCATGGGACGGCTTGCAGCGCTGGCCGTCGTCTCCGCTGTGTTGCTCCTCCCCCAGAC
>DASSQK010000211.1:0-2999 GCA_035702555.1 Gaiellaceae bacterium
GCGATCGTGGGCGGCTGGCCCCAGACGAGCAGCGCGGTCGCGCCCGAGCGCTTCGCGCGCAGCACCTGCGGCGTCAGGTCGGACTGGCCCGCCGGGAGCGTCAGCTTCGTCGCCACGGCCTCCGGGTTCGACGAGAACGCGCGGTCGAGGTCGGCGGCCCCCTCGGTTCCGTAGGCGCTGTCGTCGGAGAGCAGCGCGACCCTGAGCTTTTTCGGGATCAGGTACTCGGCGTAGCGGAAGGCGATGCCGTGGTTCGTGGGCGCGATCCGGAAGACGTTCGGCCGCTTGTCCGCGTCGACGAGGCCCGAGCCGCCGTCGTAGGTGATCGCGACCGGGACGCCGTCCCGCTGGGCCAGCTGCCAGGTCGCGTCGACGCCGGTGCCGTCGGTCACGATCGCAACCGCGTGGGCGTCGAGCGCGCGCCGTGCGTCCTCCACCGCTTGCCGCGCGGAGAGATGGTTGTCGTAGAGCTTGACGTCGAGCCGGTAGCTCTTGTCGCCCGCGCGCACGCCGCCGCCGGAGTTCAGGGTCGACGTCGCGAGCTCGACGCCCTGGCGGATGGTCTGCGCGATGTACGGGCTGCCGGTGACCGGCACGTCGACCGCGACGGTCAGGTGGCCGACGTCGCCGCTGCTCGAGCTCCCTCCACAGCCGGCGGCTAGCAGGGCCAGGCCCACGAAGACGAAGAGGGCCCTGCGCACGGCTGAAAGGCTACAGACGCGCCGTCCCGAGGTATGCCTCCTGGACGACGCCGCTCGCCGCGACCTCGGCCACGGAGCCCTCGGCGACGACCGTGCCCGCCGCGAGCACGAGCACGCGGTCGGCGACGCGGCGGACGAGCCCGAGGTTGTGCTCGACGACGAGCACTGCGATCCCGCGCTCGCGCGTCCGGTCGAGGGCTCGGGTGATGGAGGCGAGCTCGTCGGCTCCCGCGCCCGCGGCGAGCTCGTCGACGAGCAGCACCTGCGGCGCGGTCGCCAGCGCGGCGGCGAGGGCGACGAGGCGGCGCTGCGACGTCGTCAGCTCTAGCGTCGGCGTGTCGGCCTCGCCCTCGAGGCCGACCAGCGCGAGCGCCTCGAGCGCCGCAGCCTCCGCCTCGGCGTCGTCGCGCCGGGCCTTCGGGGTCGCGAGCGCGGTGCGGCCGAGGCCGGAGTAGCGGCGGCGGGCGGCACGGCCGACGAGCACGTCCTCGAGCGCGGTCAGCTCGGGGAAGACCGCGGTCGACTGCAGCGTCCGCGCGATGCCGAGGCGGACGCGCTCCGCGGTCGGTCTCGCGGTGACCTCGGTCGCGCCGAGGGCGATCGAGCCGGCGTCCGGGACCGCGGCGCCCGCGATCAGCCGCAGCGCGGTGGTCTTGCCGGAGCCGTTCGGCCCGATCAGCGCGGTCGTCTCGCCGCGGCGCAGCTCCAGGGAGAGCCCGTCCACGGCGACGACGCCCCCGAACGCCTTCCGCAGCCCACGCGTGCTGAGCACGGGCTCGACCGCTCCCGCGGCGGGGGCGGGCGGGCGCGGAGCCGGCGGGCGCTGCGGCCGCTCGTCTGGCCGGAGCCGCGCGAGCAGCCGCGGCAGCAGGCCCTCGCCGCCGAGCGCGAGCACGAAGACGAGCAGCAGCGCGGCGACGGCCGCGTCGAAGCGCTCGAGCGGCAGCTGAAGCACGCGCGCGAGCGGGCCCGAGAGCAGCCCGATCAGCCCGAGCACGACCACCCCGGTCGCGGGGCCGAGCGTGGCGGCGGCCCCCCCGAGGAGGACGGCCACGAGCAGCTTGAACGACAGGAACGGGTCATAGGCGGCCGGGTCGGCGACAGCCTGCAGGTGCACGGAGAGCGCGCCTGCGAGCCCCGCCACCGCCGAGCTCGCCGCGAAGGCGCCGAGTCGTCGGCGCTCGAGCGGCACGCCGAGCGAGGTCGCAAGCGCAGGCGCCTGCCGCAGGGCCGAGAGCTCGAGGCCCGGCGCGCCGCGCCGCAGCGCCGCCGCCACGAGGGCGGTCAGCGCCACCAAAGCCAGCGCCACCTCGAAGTGCACCGTCGGCGTCGCGTCGAGGCCGAGCAACGTCTTCGGCGGGAGGATCAGCCCCTGCGAACCGCCCGAGACGGACGGGAACGAGAGCAGAAACAGCCAGACGAGCCAGGCGAGCAACCACGTGCTGACGGCGACGAAGGTCCGCCGCAGGCGCACGACGCCGCCGCAGATCAACCCGGCGACCAGCGCCGCCGCGGCACCGGCCAGCGCCGCCGGCTCGAGCGGCCAGCCGGAGCGCGCGACGAGCAGCGCGGAGGTGAACGCGCCGATCGCCATGAACGCCCCGGTGCCGAGCGACGGGAGGCCGGCCGGGCCGACGATCAGCCCCAGCGCGGTGGCGGCCAGCGCGAGGTAGGCGGTGTCCGCCAGCGCGTCGACCCGCACCCCGGGCAGCGAGAGAAAGGGCAGCACCGCGGCGCCGAGGAGCACCGCGAGCGCGATCCACCCGGTGAGGCGCCAGCGCGCCCGCGCCTCGACGGCGGCGCGGCGCAGCTCCAGGGCGGTCTGCGCGAGCGCGCTCATTCGCGTTCCTCCAGGGCGGCGCGCGAGGGCAGGAGCGAGATCAGCAGAAGGACGGCCAGCAGCGGCAGCACCTCGCGGTACGACGGCCCGAGCTGCCAGCCGCCGAGGTGGACGTTCGCGATCGCCGACTCGACGACGCCCAGCGCGAGGCCGGCCGCGAACGCCTTCAGCGGCGGCCCGAACCGCACTGCGAGCGCGGCGACGAGGCCCTTCAGGCCGAGCAGCGTGCCGGTGTTCGCGTTGACGGCCTCGCCGGGCGCCGCGGCGATCGCGGCCACCATCGCGACCGCCCCCACGAGCGCAAAGGCGAGCGTGACCAGCACCTCGACGGGCACGCCGACCACGCGCGCGCCCTCCTGGTCGTCGGCGACGGCACGGAGCGCGCGGCCGTGGCGCGTGCGCTCGAGAAACCACGTCGACCCGAGCGCGAGCGCGATCGCGAGGCCGGCGACGAAGAA
>DASSQK010000212.1:0-13078 GCA_035702555.1 Gaiellaceae bacterium
AGCAGCCACGTACGGGTCTTGGTGGCGAAGCGAGTCGCTGTGATGTTCATCTGCTCAGAGTCTCCTTTCGACTGAGCGCCGTGGTTGACGATCAGCCGAAGGTCTCTCCCGCCACGCGGGCCGGCGTGCCCGGGCTCGATGAGCCGTACTGACGAGCAACGCCCGTTCGGGGATACTGCCCCCCGGCGGTGCAGATTGTAGCGGTCGAGTGCAGCCGGTGCCGTCAGCGGCAGGCGCCGCAGGCGCCGCGGAGGACGACGTCGTGCGCCGCGACGGCGTAGCCGCTCCGGTCCTCGACGTCGCGGAGCGCCGTCTCCAGCCGCTCGTCCGTAAAGGTCTCGACCTTGCCGCAGCCGTCGCAGACGAGGTGGTGGTGGTGGCTCTCGTCCGACCGCGCCGGCTCGAAGCGCGCGACGCCGTCGCCGAACTCCAGGCGCTGGAGCAGGCCCTTCTCGGCGAGGGTGTCGAGGACGCGGTAGACGCTCGCGAGCCCGACCGGCCGCCCCGACGCGCGCAGGCGGTCGTGGATCTCCTGCGCCCCGAGGCAGCACGACTGCGTCTCCAGGAACCCGATCACCTCGCGGCGGGCCGACCCGGTGCGGAGGCCGGCCGCCCGCAGCTGCTCGAGCGCGCGGTCGGACCAGGAGGTCGCTGCGTCTGCCATCGGCCGCGATGATAACCATTCTCGACAGGCGAGACGAGAATCGTTATCGTCTGCGACTCGATGAGAATCATTCCCGCTGCGGTCGTCGTAACGGCGCTCGCGCTCTGCGCGGCCGGCTGCGGTGACGCGAGCGGCGCGAACGGGCGCGAGCGCGTCGTCGCGGCCTTCTACCCGCTCGCGTTCGCGGCCGAGCAGGTCGGAGGCGCGCGGGCCGACGTGAAGAACCTGACTCCCCCGGGCGGCGAGCCCCACGACGTCGAGCTGACCCCGCGCGAGGTCGGCGACCTGCAGCGGGCCGACGTCGTGCTCTACCTCTCGCACGGATTCCAGCCCGCGGTGGAGCAGGCGGTCGAGGGTGCGCAGGGGAAGCGGGCGGACGCGCTCGCCGGGATCGGGCTGCGGAAAGGCGGGGGCGAGGAGTCGGACAAGGCCGACCCTCACGTATGGCTCGACCCGGTGCTGTTCGCGCGGGTCGTCGAGCGCGTCGGAGCCGCGCTCGGACGACCCCGACGCGCGGAGGCGCTGGCGCGACGGGTGCGCGCGCTCGACGGCCGCTACCGCTCCGGTCTCGCGCACTGCGCAGGGCGGCAGTTCGTCACCACGCACGCCGCGTTCGGCTACCTCGCCCGCCGCTACCGCCTGCACGAGGTCGCGATCACCGGGATCGACCCCGAGTCGGAGCCGAGCCCACAGCGGCTGGCGGAGCTGATCGGGCTCGTCCGCCGCGAGCACCTCGGCACCGTCTTCTTCGAACGGCTCGTGTCGCCGAGGCTCGCCCGGACGATCGCTCGCGATGCGGGCGCGAAGGCGCGCGTGCTCGACCCGATCGAGGGCCTCACCGAGGACGAGGAGAGGCAGGGCGCGGACTACTTCACGCTCATGCGGCAGAACCTGGCCGCGCTGCGGGAGGCTCTGAGGTGCCGGTAGCCGTCGAGTTCGAGCACGTCGACTTCTCGTACCTCCGAGGCCGGCCGGTGCTGCGTGACGTCGAGCTCGCCGTCGCCGCCGGCGAGTTCGTCGCCGTCGCCGGGCCGAACGGAGGCGGAAAGACGACCCTGCTGCGCCTCGCCCTCGGGCTCGAGCGGCCGGCCGGCGGGACCGTTCGCCTCTTCGGCGAGCCCGCGCACCGGTTCTCGAACCGCCCGTCGCTCGGCTACCTCGCGCAGCGCACGCACCTCGGCGTGCAGGCGCCCGCGACGGTGCGCGAGGTCGTCGCCGCCGGGCGCGCGGCCCGTCGGCCCTTCGGCCGGCTGCGCGCAGAGGACCGGAGCGCGATCGACGAGGCGATGGAGCGCGTGGGCCTCGAGGGGCTCGCGGGCCGGCCGCTGACCCGGCTCTCGGGCGGGCAGCAGCAGCGGGCCTTCATCGCGAAGGCACTGGCCGCCGAGCCGAGGCTCCTGGCCCTCGACGAGCCGACGACGGGCGTCGACGTCGAGGCGCAGGAGGCGCTCGCCGAGCTGCTCGGGCGCCTG
This sequence comes from Gaiellaceae bacterium, assembly GCA_035702555.1. Taxonomy (GTDB): domain Bacteria; phylum Actinomycetota; class Thermoleophilia; order Gaiellales; family Gaiellaceae; genus AC-32. Next base: position 2,137 of record DASSQK010000212.1, read on the forward strand.
CACGGCGAGCTCGGCGTCACGATCCTGTACGTCTCGCACGAGTTCGGCGCGATCGAGGGGGTCGTGCAGCGCCTCGTGCTCGTGCGGGAGCGGATCGTCTTCGACGGCGCGCCCGACGCGCTGCCCGCCCTCTGGCACGACCCCTCGCACGCGCATGCTTGACCTCGAGTTCATGCGGCTCGCCTTCGCCGCCGGCGCGGTCGTCGGGCTCGTCGCGCCGGTCGTCGGCTTCTTCCTCGTCCAGCGCCAGATGAGCCTGGTCGGCGACGGGATCGGCCACGTGGCCTTCGCGGGCGTCGCGGCCGGCTACCTCCTCGGCGTTTCGCCGGTCTGGACGGCGCTCGCCGCCGCGATCCTCGGGGCGGTCGTGATCGAGTGGCTGCGCGCGTACCGCCGGGCCGCGGGCGACCAGGCGCTCGCGCTCGTCTTCTACACGGGGATCGCGGGCGGCGTCGTCCTCATCTCGGCGGCGGGCGCGCTCAACGCGAACCTCTTCACGTACCTGTTCGGCTCGATCCTCACCGTCACGCGCCGCGACCTGCTGACGATCGTGCTGCTCGGCTCGGCGGCCCTCGCGCTCGTCGCCGTGTCGCTGAGGGCGCTGCTCGCGGTTTCGATCGACGAGGAGGGCGCGCGGGTCGCCGGGCTGCCGGTCCCGGTGCTGAACGGCGTCGTCTCGCTGTTGGCGGCGCTGACGGTCGGGATCTCGATGCGCATCGTCGGGATCCTCCTGATCGCGGCCCTGATGGTGCTGCCGGTGATCGCCGCGCAGCGCGTCGCCTGGAGCCTGCGCTCGGCGATGGGGCTCTCGGTCGCGATCGGGCTCGCGTCGGTGCTCGCGGGGCTGACGGTCTCGTACTACGGCAACCTGCCGCCGGGCGGGTCGATCGTCCTGACCGCGACGGGCTTCTTCCTGGCGGCGAGCGTGCTCGAGCTCGCGCACAGGCGCGCCTGACCCGGCGGCCGCTAGCGTAGGCCGAATGCCGGGGGAACTTGCCGTCGAGACCAGCCGGCTGCACAAGCGGTACGGCGACGTCCACGCGCTCCGCGGGGTCGACCTGCGCGTCGAGGCCGGGAGCGTGTTCGGCCTCCTGGGCCCGAACGGCGCCGGCAAGACGACCGCGGTGCGCATCCTGACCACGCTGCTCGCCCCCGACGAGGGCTCGGCGACGGTCGCGGGGTTCGACGTCGTCCGCGAGGACGCGAAGGTGCGTGCGCAGATCGGGCTCGCGGGCCAGTACGCCGCGGTGGACGAGAACCTGACCGGGCTCGAGAACCTCGAGATGGTCGGCCGGCTCTACCACCTCGGGCGCGCCGTCTCGCGCGAGCGAGCGCGGGAGCTGCTCGCCTCCTTCGAGCTTGCCGACGCGGGTGGCCGTCTCGTCCGCACCTACTCGGGCGGCATGCGGCGCCGACTCGACCTTGCCGCAGCGCTTGTGGCGCGCCCGCCGGTGCTCTTCCTCGACGAGCCGACCACCGGCCTCGACATCCGCAGCCGCATCGGGCTCTGGGAGGCGATCGAGGCGCTGGTCTCGGAGGGGACGACGGTGCTGCTGACGACGCAGTACCTCGACGAGGCCGACCGGCTCGCCGACCGGATCGCCGTGATCGACCGCGGCCTGGTGATCGCCGAGGGAACCCCGGCCGAGCTCAAGGCGCGGGTCGGCGGCGAGCGGCTCGAGATCCACCTCTGCGATGGCGGCCGCGGGGAGGAGGCCGTCGCCGCGCTCGCGTCGATCGCTAGCGACCGCCCCTTCCTCGAGGACGGCTCGGTCCGCGTCCCGGTCGCCGAGCGCCGCGGGACGATCGCCGACGCCGTCCGCCGGCTCGACGACGCGGGGATCGCGATCGACGACATCTCCGTCAGCACGCCGACCCTCGACGACGTCTTCCTCACCCTCACGGGGCACGCCGCCGAGCAGGAGTCCGAGGAGGCGGAGGTGCAGACGCGGTGACCGCGCTTCGCTACGGGATCTCCGACACGCTCGTGCTGGCGAAGCGGAGCCTGCTGCGCATCCCGCGCCAGCCGGACCTGCTCGTCGGCTTCACCGTCCAGCCGATCCTGTTCATCCTGCTGTTCGTCTACGTTCTCGGCGGGGCGATCCAGACGCCTGGCTTCGACTACGTGGACTTCCTGATGCCCGGCATCATCGTCCAGTCGATCGCGTTCGGCGGCTTCGTGACGGCACTCGGCCTCGCCGACGACCTGAAGAAGGGGCTGATGGACCGGTTCCGCTCCCTGCCGATGACCCGCTCGGCACTGCTGACCGGCCGTACGCTCGGCGATGTCGCCACGAACATCTTCCAGCTCGTCGTGATGTTCACCGTCGGGCTCTTGATCGGCTTCAACTTCTCGGGCAGCGCCGGTGAGGTCGTCGCCGGGATCGCGCTGCTGCTGCTGATTGGCTACGCGTTCTCGTGGGTGTTCGCCTTCATCGGCCTCTCGTCGTCGTCGCCGGAGGCCTCGAACGCGTACGGGTTCACGATTCTCTTCCCGGTCACGTTCGTCTCGTCGGCGTTCGTCCCGGTCGCCTCGATGCCGAGCTGGCTGCAGCCGATCGCCGAGCACAACCCGTTCACGTACATGGTGAATGCGGCCCGCGCGCTGTTCCTCGGCATCCCGGCGGGGAGCGACGTCTGGCTCGCGCTGCTCTGGACGCTGGGGATCATCGCCGTCTTCGCGCCGTTGTCGGCGTGGCGCTACCGGCGCGTCGTGGCCCGATGAGCCGGCCTCGGCGGGCCGAGCCTCCGACCGGCGCCGTCACGCTGTTGTTCACGGACATCGAGGGATCGACACGACTGCTGCAGCGGACCGGCAGCGACGCGTACGCGCGACTGCTCGCCGAGCACCGCCGCCTGCTCGACGAGGCGTTCGGCCGGTACGACGGCTTCCACGTCGGAAGCGAGGGCGACGCGCTCTTCGTCGTGTTCGCCTCGGCGGACGACGCCGCGGCCGCGGCGGCCGAGGCCCAGCGAGCGCTCGCCGGCCACCCGTGGCCGGAGGAGGGCGAGGTCCGCGTGCGGATGGGGCTGCACTCCGGCGAGCCGCTCCTCGTCGGGCGCAGCTACGTGGGGCTCGACGTCCACCAGGCTGCCCGGGTCACCGACGCCGGCCACGGCGGGCAGATCCTGCTCTCGGAGGCGACGCGCCTGCTGCTCCACGACCGCTTCGAGGTGCTCGACCACGGCGACCACCGGCTGAAAGACCTCTCGGGCGCGCAGCGCCTCTACCAGCTCCTCGTGAGCGGCGTCCCGGCGGAGTTCCCGCCGCTGCGGACGCTCGACAACCGGCCGACGAACCTGCCGGCGCAGCCGAACGCGTTCATCGGCCGCGCGGACGAGCTGGAGGAGCTCGAAGGGCTGATCGCGCGGGACGACGTCCGCCTCGTGACGCTCACGGGGCCGGGAGGCGCAGGCAAGACGCGGCTCTCGCTCCAGCTCGCGGCCTCGGTCATCGACGTCTTCGACCACGGTGTCTTCGTCGTCCCGCTGGCGGCGGTGCGCGACCCCGAGCTCGTCGTCCCGACGATCGCGCAGACCCTCGGCCTGCGCGAGCAGTCGGGTCCTCGCGCGGTCGAGGCGCTGACGGAGTACCTCCGCGACCGGCGCCTGCTCCTCGTGCTCGACAACCTCGAGCAGGTCGTGGCCGGAGCGCCCGCGCTCGCCGCGCTGCTCTCCTCGGCGCCGGGGCTGAAGCTCGTCGCGACCAGCCGCACGCCGCTGCGGCTCTCCGGCGAGCGCACCTACGCGCTGCGGCCGCTCGCGCTCGAGGAGTCCGTGAGCCTCTTCGCGGAGCGGGCGCGGGCCGCCGTGGCCGACTTCGCGGTGACTGACGCGAACGAGGCGGAGGTGCGGGAGATCTGCGCGCGGCTGGAGGGCCTGCCGCTCGCGATCGAGCTGGCGGCGCCGCGGGTGCGGACGCTCACGCCGGCGGCGCTGCTGCGGCGGCTCGACCGGCGCCTGGCGCTCCTGACAGGCGGGGCGCACGATCTCGACGAGCGCCAGCGCACGCTGCGCGCGACGATCGAGTGGAGCTACGACCTGCTCGTGCCGAGCGAGCAGGTGCTGTGCGCGCGGCTCGGCGTCTTCACCGGCGGCTGCCGGCTCGAGGCGGCCGAGGCGATCTGCGACGCCGACCAGAGCTTTGGCGCAACGCTGCTCGACGATCTCGACTCCCTCGTCGAGAAGAGCCTCCTGCGCCAGCGCCCCGACTCCGACGGCGAGCCGCGGTTCTGGATGCTCGAGACGATCCGCGAGTTCGCGCTCGAGCGCCTGGACGCGTCCCGGGAGGCCGGGTCCCTGCAAGGTGCGCACGCCGGCTTCTTCGCGGAGCTCGCCGAGCGCCTGGACGGCGAGTCGCGCAGGGGCGACCAGCCCGCGGCGATCGCGCGCCTCGACGACGACTACGGCAACCTCCGCGCCGCGATGGCCCACGCCGCCGCGAACGAGGACGGCGAGCTGCTGCTCCGGCTGGCGACGGCGCTGTGGCCCTTCTGGTCGACGCGCGGCTACGTCGCGGAGGGCCAGCGGGCGCTCGAGGACGCCCTCGGGCTGGCGGGCGGCAGACCCGCCCGGGCGCTCGTCGGCCTGGCCTCCCTGCGGTTGCTCAGCGGGAGCGGCGAAGGGCTGCTCGGCGAGGTGCACGAGGCGCTGCGCGCCGCCGAGGAGCTCGGCGACCCGCTCACGCTCGCCCAGGCGTGGAACCTGCTCGGCCGCGTCGAGGGAACGCTGGCGGGGACGATGGTGCAGGCGGAGGAGGCGTGGACGCAGGCGCTCGCCTACGCGGTGCGCGGCAACCTGCGGGCCGAGCGCGCCGAGAGCATCGCCTGGCTGATGATGAGCGCGAACTTCGGCCCGCTCCCGGTCGAGGAGGGAATCGCGCGCTGCCTGCGCTTCCGCGACGAGGCCAGCGGTGACCCGTTCATCGACGCGAACGCGCGCATCGAGCAGGCCGCGCTCGAGGCGATGCGCGGCGAGTTCGATCTGGCCCGCGAGCTCCTGGCGGAAGGCCGGCAGGAGCTGGCGGGCCTCGGCTTCACGCTGCTCGTCGCGATGAGCGCGCAGGAGGCGCACTACGTCGAGCGCCTCGCCGGCGACAGGGCCGCAGCCGTCCGCGTCCTGCGCGAGAGCTACGCGCAGCTCGAGTCGATGGGCGAACGGGCGTACCTCTCCTCGGCGGCCGCCCTGCTCGGGCACATGCTCGACGCTCAGGGCGAGCTCGACGAGGCCGAGGAGTTCACGCGCGAGAGCGAGGAGGCGGCGGCGCCGGAGGACATCTTCTCGCAGCTGCTCTGGCGGAGCGCCCGCGCCAAGATCCGGGCGCGCCGCGGCGGGTCGGCCGAGGCGGAGTCGCTGGCTCGTGAAGCGGTCGCGCTCGCGGACATGACAGACCTGCTGAACCCGCAGGGCGACACGCGGACCGACCTGGCCGAGGTCCTCGCGCTCGCGGGACGGCGCGCGGAGGCGGTCACGGTGCTGGAGGAAGCGGCAAAGCGCTTCGAGCAGAAGGGCAACACCGTCTGCCGCGACGGCGCGCTGGCCCGGGCGGAAAGGCTACGGAGTGCGGGTGGTTGAGCGGGAGCGACGGGACTCGAACCCGCGTTTCCCGACCATCGAGGTGAGGATGCCCGAGTCGCACCGGAGCGCTGAGTTCCTGCGGCGCTAGATGGCGTGCAGTGCGGCGAGTCGCGCGAGGCTCGCGCGAGCCTCGTTCGGCGCACGCACAGCCGGCAGAGGTCGTTCCTCGAACGACATGTCCGGGTGGAACGAGTCCCGCCCGACGATCCGTCCGCCGTTCACCACGAGCACGGATCCCTCACGCACCTCGCGCTTGCGGAGCTTGAGGGACGAATACTCCTCGACCACGTCCAGCGCGGCCCGCGTAGACGCGAAGAAGAGCTCCTGCGTGGAGGTGCCGATCCACAGCGGCCGGCCCATGCCGCGGGCAAGCAGCAGCTCTTCCCGGCCCTCGTCGAGCCAGGCCGTCGCCATCGAGCCGACAAGTCGCTCGAGCGCGTGGGCGGTGCGTCCCCGAAACTGCTCGGCGAGCGCGAAGATCAGCTCGGAGTCGACGGTCATACTGGGCTCGGCTCGCGCGATGCCATGGGCTGCGAACAGCTCGTCGTCATTGGCGATCGTGCCGTTGTGGATCCCGACGACTGCTCCGTGGCGGATCGGATGGTTGTTGGCCAGGACATGTGGATGACCCTTTGTGTAGTCCCGGACGTGCACGAGAAGCTGCGTAGCGGTTTGGGGCACTTCGAGGCGCTCGATGAGCTCGCTTGCGCCGGTGCGCTGCTTGTGCACCGTGACTTTCGAGTCGTCGCCGCGGTAGGCGTAGCCCACTGAGTCCGCCCCCCGCTCGGCGATGCCTGCGAGCAGTGCGCGTGCGGCCACCGTCCGATCGATGGTGCTCTCGAGAGAGAAGCTGTATCCGGCGATGCCGCACACGAGCCGACCTACCGTGTGGGTTCAGCAGTAACAGGTGGAGAAGCAGAGTCCGGCATGCAGTGGAGCGCGCCCTGTCCCGGCCGCGGAAAGGCAGCGGCCCAGGAGACAATCTCCCCGGAGGGAAGTGCCACCGGATTCAGCGTCGCGTCAAGGGAGGCGTCCTCCTTGCGGAGGCACGCGGTCGTTGTGATCGCTCTCATGAGATGCCGCTCGCGCGGCAGAGAGGGCCCGCGGTTTGCGGGCCCTCTCTGCGGCGAGCCGTGGCCCTATGCCCGAACGAAGCCGTTCTTGTGGACGATTACCTCTCCGTCCGTGATCTTCGGCGGATTCGGAAGTGCCGTCTCGAGCTTCTCGTCGCGCGTCCAAGTGGCTGCGACGCGAGTCGACTCGTCGGCCTGGGCCGAAGTGTCGAAGAAGTCGATCGAACTCATCACGCCGTTGCCGGCCTCGATGAGGTAGTAGCCCTCGAAGCCCGGCAGCTCGCTCAGGCGGGGTAGAAGGCTCTCGTCGAGCTTCTTGGTCAGCTCGTCGATGCGACTCTGGTCGACGCCTTCGTAGCGTCTAACGGTGGCATGCATCTGATGCTCCTAACTGTCACGGTGCTGGGTGGAGAACCGGCTCTTTAGTCCTCCTGGTGCACTCAGGCCCGATGTGACAGTCGAAGAGGGAATCTCGGAGCCTCGACGCCTTCCGTTGAACCTTGCGCACGACCGAGTGTAGCAGCTTTCTTGACAACGTAGATTTACGGAACTACGTTTTGGGACGTTATCAATCTAGGAGACGGCTATGTGCCCGTTCTCGGTCACGCTGCAGCGCGTGCCGGACCAAGAGCTCGGCCCGCTTTTGATTCAGCTTGCAGAGGCAGGCTTCCACGATCCGATCATCGAGCCCGTCAGTGGCGGCGGCACCCCTGGAAGGACAGCCGCGAGAGCCGTCGGGCGGACGGCCGATCTTCCAGGGGATTGGCGGCTCGTGCAGGAACGGGAGGGACAGTCGTACCAGTGGCCGGGTCAGCGCGAGCACTACTCTCGCTACCGCGTCTTCATTGGCACGACCCGTGCCGAAGGCGCCGTTCACATCGGACTTGGCGAAGCCACTCGCAGAAACAAGTGGGGTCGCGATCGAAAGTACGTGGTCGCCTTTCTGAGCAGCGGAGCTCCGCACCAGCCGCTAGCTGAGTTCGTCGCGGCCGACGACTTCCAGGAGACACGGGAGCTGGTCGCAGTCATCCGAGGGAGCGATGGGGGCCGGCGTATGTACGGCGCCGGCGACGCGCTCCCGGGTGTTTACGAGGAACGCTTCCGAACCCAGATGTACAGCGAGAGGGTCGTCTATCCCGGCGTTTGGAACAAGGTCGTCGTGGTCGCGCGCGAGGACGACGACGAAACGTTTCTCAACCACGCTCTGATCCAAGGCCGGCGGCGCTACCGGAGGTAGGGGCGGAGGACTGGCGGCGAGCGACCGTGAGCTCCCGTGGCGGCAGGCTCGAGTGTCGCCGCCTCGAGGTGGATCTTGACGAGCGACTGCGCGGGGCACGAAGTAGATCAGCGCGAGGTTCTCCTTCAGGCTGCCGTCCGAGCGGGGAGCAGCAACCGTCCGGCGCGCCAGGCAAAGGCGAAGAGCAGGACGGCTGCTCCCGAGAAGACTCCGAGGGCGCCGACGGAGACAGAGGCAGCAAGCGCCTCCGATCCTCCGACACCCGCGGCTGCGAGCGCGGCCGTTCCGGCGGCTGCCTGGGTGGCTGCGCCCGCAGGCCCGACCGGCAGCGCCGCGGCCGCGGCACCGGCGCAGAGAAACAGAAGCGCGAGTGAGAACGAGTAACCCAGTCCCAGCGTGCCGAGCAGGATGAAGCACGCCGCCCCGCGGACGAGCCAGCAGCCGAAGACGAACGCCCATGCCTGCGTTGCGCGGTGCGGCGAGGTCGTGCGCGGGCTCAACCAGCGGCCGAGCCGGAACCGCAGGGCTCGTTCGCTTCCGGCGAGGCGCGGCAGGGCCACGATCAGCGCGGCCGCTGCGATCCCGGCTCCGGCTACGACCACGAGTCCGGCTCGCGCACCGATCCCGCCTCCTGAGAAGGCCGCGGCGACGGCGGCGAGCGGGGCCAGCGCGGCGCTGTCGATCAGGCCGAGCATCACAAGCGAGAGGCTGATTGCCCGCAGGCCGGCAGGACAGCCTGGGTAGCGGCGCACGACCGCGATCCGCATCGCATCGTCGAAGCGGCCGGGCAGGACGACACCGATCAGCGCCGCGCCGCCGTTACCGGCGACGAGTGCAAGCGGAGAGGGCCGCTCACGGTTCGTAAACAACCGTCCCCACCCGAGTGCCTTCAGCGCCTGGGCGAGGAGAAGCAGCAGCCCGGCTGCCACGAGCAAGCCCGGCTGGCCGCGCGAGAGCGGCCACGAAGTGGTCGCAAAATGACGCACAGCCAGCAAGGCGAGGAGGAGCATGAGGGCGGCCGACCCCAGCCCCACTCCCCAGCGCGTCCTCCGCGAGTGGCGAAGCTGCCAGAGCGAACGCATCAGCAGCCGATAACGGCCCTCGAGCACGACCGGTGCAGCCGAGACCGCGATCGTCGCCAGCGGATCTCTTTCCGGCTGGGTATCCAGCGTTGGGGTTTGCCTCATCTGCCGCCTTCGAGGAGCCAGCGGCAGCATGCCATCCCACCCCGGCGCGGCCGTCGACGCTCCCAGATCAGTAACCGAGGAGCCATGCGAGGAAGACGAGCTGGTCGAGCCTTCCCGGCATGACCTGGGTAGCAGACCCGTGCTCGAGTCCGCGGCGGCTCGTGGCGGGGGAGGACGACTCGTGTTGGTGAACGGCCGCGCTAGGTTAGGCGACGTGGGGCAGAGCCGGCAATCGCCTTTGAACTTGAATTCGTTGCTGGCGGCCGTCGAGGCAGCGCCGCCGGTCGCGGCGGTCGACGTGCTCGCCGCCGAGCTGGCGGAGGCGATCGGTGCCCGCGAGGTCAGCTTCTTGATCGCCGACTTCAGTGGACGGTCGCTGATCCGGCTCGGCCACTCGGGCGGAGAGGGGGCACTTCGCCTTCAGGGCCAGGAGACTGCCGAGCGCGTGCCATTGGCCGGAACGCCGCACGGCCGGGCGCTGGCCGCCCAGGCCGTCGAGGTGATCGCGGAGGATCGCGGCGCTCGGTTGTTCGCGCCGGTGACCAGCCGCGGTGAGGCGGTCGGCGTCCTGGAGCTGGGCCTGGAGGACTTCCCGGTTGAGCAGACGGTGGCAGATGTCGCTCTCGCCGCGCACTTCCTGGCGTACGTGGTGATCGCGAACCGCCGGTACACCGATCTCTTCGAGTGGGGCCAGCGCTCGGTGCCGCTGTCGTTGGCGGCGGAGATCCAGCATCGGCTGTTGCCTGGATCCTTCACCTGCGAGGCCGGGCAGTTCACGCTCGCTGCCTGGTTGCAACCGGCGGGCGAGATCGGCGGTGACACCTTCGACTTTTCGCTAGACCGGGATGCCCTGCACCTGTCGATGACGGACGCGATGGGGCACACGATGGATGCCGCGTTGTTGGCCACCGTGCTGGTCGGAGGCCTCCGCAACGCCCGCCGCCGGGGCGTCGAGCTGGCCGAGCAGGCGCGGCTGGCAAGCGACGCGCTCGCCGAGCAGGCGGGAGAGAGCCAGTTCGTAACCGGCCTTGTCGTCCGGATCGACCTACCCACAGCCACGGCCGGGATCGTCAACGCTGGTCATCCCCCGCCGCTACGACTTCGTGCCGGGCGCGTCGATCAAGTTCCTCTGGAGGCGGACCCCCCATTCGGGCTGCGGCCGGAAGGGGGCTACCGCGTGCAGTCGCTGTCACTGGCAGTGGGCGACCGGCTGATACTCGTCACCGACGGCATGCTGGAGCGCGAAGCCGTGGGCGTGAACATCGCCGCCATCCTGGCCGAGGGCGCCGACATGCATCCCCGCGAAGCCGTGCAGCACCTCACGCATGCTGTCCTCCAGGCAAGTGGCGGTCGGCTACGCGACGACGCCACGGCGCTGTGCCTCGACTGGCATGGCGGCCCTCCCCGTGACCGCGACGCCACCTCGGGAGCAAACCGCGAATGGCGGGCCGATCCCGGCACCGCAGCCCCGCGTTCGTCCCCGCCCGGCGTTTGAGACGACGACCGCGGGCGCTGATTCGAAGGGGTCCGTCCGGCGGCCGCGGCGGAGCCTTAGCGGCGGGCGAGCCGGCGGCCGCTCTCGGTGTCGGGCGGGGTGTAGTTGAGCTCGTAGTGGTGGTAGAGGGCTGACTCGTCGGCGCGCGAGAGCTCGTCGCCGCGCAGCTCGATGTTGGGCGCACCCTTGACCTGCTCCCTCGTCACTGCCATTTGCAGGGCATCCGGGCCAAACGTGAGCCCGGCCAGCGGGACGAAGGTCAGGTGGCGGCCGATCAGGCCCTCCTTGACGGTGCCGAACATCGGCTCGTCGGTCTCGACGTCGACGTATACGTCCTGGAGCTTGCCGATCTTCTGCCCGTCGCGGTCGACCA
>DASSQK010000213.1:0-4564 GCA_035702555.1 Gaiellaceae bacterium
ACTTCCGCCGAGCGGCCAGCAGGCCGAGCCGGTGCAGACCCCGGGCCACCCGTCGAGGCTAGTGCCCAGGCGGGAACTCGTCTAGAGCACGAGCGTCTCGGGGAAGTCGACGCCCTCCTCGAAGCGCGACAGGCGGTAGGGGCCGAGGTCGAGGCTCGGGGTCTCGCCGAGGATCTCCTCCGCGAGCGCCTTGCCCACGGCGGGCGACTGCATGAAGCCGTGGCCGCTGAAGCCGCACGCGGCGTAGACCCCGTCGGCCACTTCGCCGAGGATCGGGTGCGCGTCGGGAGTCATGTCGTAGAGGCCGGCCCACGCGTCCTCGACCGCCGTCGACGCCGCGCCGGGGTAGCGGTGGTGGAGCCGGGCGAGACGGTCGTCGAAGAGGGACTCGTCGACGACCTCGTCGAAGCCCCAGCGCGGCTCCGGGTCGACCATCGCAAGCACGAGCCGCCTGCCGCGGCGGCGAAAGTGGAAGCCGGTCTCCGCCTCGAGCACCATCGGCAGCCGCTCCGGCAGGTCGAGCTCGCCGGTCGCGAGCAGCTGGCGCACGAGCGGGCGCACCGGGAGCTCCACCCCGAGCCGCTCCCCCGCCTGCGCCGACCAGGGGCCGCACGCGATCACCACCGTGTCGGCCTCCAGCGTCGTCGCGTCGACCCCCTCGCGGATCTGCACGCCCAGCTTCGTCGCGCGGCGGACGAGCTCGCGCGTCACCGCCGGCGGATCGGCGGTGCCGTCGGTCCTGCAGACGACCGCGCCGACGAGGTCGTCGGTGCGCAGGCCCCCCACGTATGACGGGTCGACCGTCTCGACCGGCACGCCGAGCTCCTCCTGGATCGCGCGCCGCTCGTTCAGCGCCGCGAGGCCCTCCTCCGTCGTCGCCACGAACAGGTACCCGACCTGGTCGAAGAGGGGCGGCTCGAGCTCCTCGAAGAAGCGGATGCTCGCCTGCGCGAGCCGCACCTCGGCCGCCGTCGAGAACTGCTGTCGGACTCCGCCCATTGCCTTCGCGGTGGCCCCGCCGGCGACGCGGCCGCGGTCGGCGAGCACCACCTCGCGCGCGCCGAGCGAGGCGAGGTGGTACGCGACCGAGGCTCCGGTGGCCCCCGCTCCCGCTACGACGATTCGAGCCACGCGTCCAGCTCGCGCTTCTCGTCGTCGCCGAGCCGGCGCAGCGGGGCGCGCACGTCCTCGCGCACGGGCACGCCGCGGCGGCCGAGCGCGTACTTGGCCGCGGCCTGGAACGGGAAGCGGTCGATCCCCGCGCGCAGGGCGCCGATGTCGCCGTCTCCGTCGCGGATCAGCGCGACGACCCGCTCCGGAAAGACCGAGCCGAGGCCGGAGACCGTCCCGACCGCCCCGCGCTCGACCCCGCGCAGCACGAGCTCCTCGGCGCCCACGAAGACGTCGAGCCCGTCGAGCAGGTAGGGCTCGAGCGCCTCGAACGGCTTGTCGGAGACCTTCAGCCCCGCGAAGTTCGGCGCGCGCTCGCGCAGCCGCTCCAGCACGGGCAGCGGCACGGCGTACCCGCTGCGGGCCTTGAACTCGTAGACGTAGAACGGCGTCTCGCCGGCGGCACGCGCCGCCGCCGCGAGGTGCGCGAGCAGCGACTCGTCGTCCAGCGCGAAGTACGGCGGCGAGATCACCGCGACCCCCGCCGCACCCGAGGCCGCGGCGTGCTCGGCCAGCGCCGTCGTCTCCGCCGTCGTCTGCGCGCCGCAGTGGACGATCACTGGGAGCGGCCCGTCGAGGAAGAGCTCGGCCACGCGCCGCCGCTCCGCCGCGGAGAGCAGGACGCCCTCGCCGGTCGTGCCCAGCGCGAGGACGCCGTCGAGCCCGGCCGCAGCGAGGAAGTCCAGGTACGGGCCGAATGCGTCTTCGTCGAGCGCGGCGCCGTCGTCGCGGAGCGGCGTGACGGCGGCCGCGAGAGCTCCGCGCAGCATCGTGCAACTTTACGATCCCGTCGATGCAGGCGCTCAGAGTCGAGCAGGACGGCGGCCTCCTCCGCGTGACGCTCGCGCGGCCGGAGCGGCGCAACGCCTTCGACGCCGCCCTGATCGCCGAGCTGACGGAGGCGTTCACCGCGGTCCCCGACGACGTCCGCGCGGTGCTCCTGACCGGCGAGGGGCCGAGCTTCTGCGCCGGCGCCGACGTCGAGTGGCAACGGTCGTCGATCGACCTCGGCTTCGAGGAGAACGTCGAGGACGCGCTCCGGCTCCACGCGATGATGGAGGCCGTCGACTCGTGCCCGGCGCCGCTGGTCGCGCGCGTCCACGGCTACGCGCTCGGCGGCGGCTCCGGGCTCGTCGCCTGCGCCGACGTCGCGGTGGCCTCCCGGGACGCCACCTTCGGCTTCAGCGAGGTGCGCCTCGGGATCATCCCGGCCGTCATCTCGCCGTTCGTCCTGGCGAAGATCGGCTCCGGGGCGGCGCGCCGCCTGTTCCTGACCGGCGAGCGCTTCGATGCCGAGACGGCGCTCCGCATCGGGCTCGTCCACGAGGTCGCCGACGACGTGGACGCCGCGTTCGAGCGCGTCGTCGGCGAGCTGCTCCGCTCCGGCCCCCGGGCGACGCGCGAGGCGAAGGCGCTGGTGCGCACGAGGCCGTCGGGCGGCGAGGAGCTCGCGCGGATCGCCGCGCGCATGCGGGCGAGCGACGAGGGCCAGGAGGGGCTGCGGGCGTTCCTGGAGAAGCGCGACCCGGCGTGGAGATCCGAAAGCTCCTCGTAGCGAACCGCGGCGAGATCGCGCTGCGCGTCTTCCGCGCGTGCCGCTCGCTGGGAATCGCAACCGTCGCGGTCGCGCCGGCGGACGACGCCGGCTCGCTGCACGCGCGCTCCGCGGACGAGACCGTCCGCATCGGGTCGTACCTCGACGCGGCCGAGCACGTGCGCGCAGCGCGCGAGGCTGGCGCCGACGCCGTCCACCCCGGCTACGGGTTCCTCGCCGAGAACGCGGACTTCGCCGAGGCAGTCGAGGCAGCCGGACTGACGTGGGTCGGGCCGCCGCCGGCGGCGCTGCGCGCGGGCGGCGACAAGCTGGAGGCGAAGCGGCTGGCGCGCGAGGCCGGTGTGCCGGTCGTGCCAGAGGGCGAGCCGGAGGAGATCGGCTTCCCGCTGATGATCAAGGCGGCCGCGGGCGGCGGCGGCCGCGGGATGCGGGTCGTCCGGGAGCCGGGCGAGCTCGAGGAGGCGCTCGCGGCCGCGCGGCGGGAGGCCGAGGCGGCCTTCGGCGACGACCGCGTCTTCTGCGAGCGCTACGTCGAGCGCCCGCGCCACGTCGAGATCCAGCTGCTCGGCGACGCGCACGGCACCGTCGTCGCCCTCGGGGAGCGCGAGTGCTCGGTGCAGCGGCGCCACCAGAAGGTGCTCGAGGAGGCGCCCTCCCCCGCGCTCGACCCGGGCCTGCGCGCGCGGATGGGCGAGGCGGCGGTCGCGTTCGCCCACGCGATCGGCTACCGCAGCGCCGGCACCGCGGAGTTCATGCTCGACGGGAGCGACTTCTGGTTCCTGGAGCTGAACGGGCGGATCCAGGTCGAGCACCCGGTGACGGAGCTCGTCTCGGGGGCCGACCTCGTCGCCGAGCAGCTCCGGATCGCGCAGGGCGAGCCCCTCTCCGCGGAGCCGCGCCTGGTCGGGCACGCGGTCGAGGTCCGCCTCTACGCCGAGGATCCGCGGACGTTCCTGCCGCAGACCGGGCGGCTCGAACGGCTGCGGCTGCCCCGCTCGATCCGCGTCGACGCGGGCGTCGAGGAGGGCGACGAGGTCGGGACGTCGTACGATCCGCTGATCGCCAAGCTGATCGCGCACGGCTCGACGCGCGACGACGCGCTCGACCGGCTCGCGGCCGCGCTCGACGAGACCGAGGTCGGCGGCGTGGTCACGAACCTGCCCTTCCTGCGCTGGCTCGTGGCGCATCCCGGGCTGCGAGCCGGCGAGACGACGACGGCGTTCCTCACCGAGCATCCGCCGCTCTCGGCGCCGCCGCTGCGGCTGCCGGACCGGCCGTGGCGCGGCGGCTTCCGGCTCAACCTGCCCGCGCCGACCCCGGCGCCGCCTCCGGACGCGGACGCCTCGGCCGACCACGGCGGCGCGCACGAGCAGAGCGCGCTGACGGCGCCGATGCCCGGCACGGTGATCCGCGTCCTCGTGTCGGATGGCGACCGGGTCGCGCAACGCCAGCCGCTGGTCGTGCTCGAGGCGATGAAGATGGAGACCCCCGTCGTCTCGCCGTACGAGGCCGAGGTTCGGGCCGTGCACGTGCAGGAGGGCGACCGCGTCGCCGGCGGCACCGTGCTCGTCGAGCTGGAGGAGTGACCTGCGCTAGAAGAGCTTCTGGAGCTTCATCGCCTGGCCCATGTCGCCCTTCACCTTCAGCTTCCCGGACATGTAGGCCGCCGTCGGGTTCTGCTCGCGGTTGGCGATCTTCAGGAACGTCTCGGTGGACGTCGAGATCGTGCAGTCGGCGTCGCCGCCGTCCTCGGTCACGGTCACCTTGCCGTCGTCGACGTCGACGTGCCACGAGCCGGAGCCGTCGATGTCGAACTTGTAGCTCGCGGTCATCCCCTTG
>DASSQK010000214.1:0-6328 GCA_035702555.1 Gaiellaceae bacterium
GCGATGTCGGCCCGGTCGTACTCGCCGAGGCGCCCGAGGACGGTGCGAATCGCCTCCGCGAGCGCAGCGGGGTCGCCGGGCGGCGCGAGCGCCCCGTCCTCGCCCACCGCCTCCGGCACGCCGCCGACGTCGGTGGCCGCGACCGGCAGCCCGCAGCAGAGGGCCTCCAGGGCCGCGAGCGGCATGTTCTCGCTGTGGCTCGAGAGAACGAAGACGTCGGACGCGCGGAGCCGCTCGGCGATCTCGGGCGGCCGCGCCGGGCCGGAGAACTCGACGCGCTCGGAGATGCCCAGCTCGACGGCGAGCTCGCGCAGGCTCGGCGTGAGCGGCCCGTCGCCGACGAGCTCGAGGGTCGTCTCCGGTGTCGTCGCGGCGACTTCGGCGAACGCGCGCAGCAGGACGTCGAGCCCCTTGACCTCGACGTGCCGCGAAACGGTTATCAGCCGCACGCCGTCGTGCCACTCGCGCGCCGCCGCCGGTTGAAAGACCTCCGCGTCGACGGTGTTCGGCACGATCCGGAACCTCGCGCGCACGCCGTAGCTCTCGATCGCCTCCTGGAGACGGCGGTTGACCGGGCAGACGAGGGCCGCGTGCTCCAGCGCGAACTTCGCGCGCCGCAGCCGCGCGGAGTCCATCAGGCGGCGCGGCCACTCGCTCGAGTTCTCGGTGATGACGACGGGCCTGCGCAGCACCGCTCCCGCGAGCACCGCCACCCAGCCCATCCGGTGGATGTGAGCATGAAGCAGGTTGACCGGCGTTCCCTCCCGCCGTAGCCGCCGTGCCACGCGCAGCGCCGCCAGCACCCCCGCCAGGCGGATCGCCTTCGGGTGGTAGGTCAGGTGGAAGAGCCGGAGCGGCCCGTCCCGGTTCTCCTCGAGCCGCACGAACCCGCGCACGCGCTCGCTCGGCCCCTCGTCGACCAGCACCACCATGCGGTGACCGTACGCCGCCGCGGCGCGGGTGTGGTCGCGGACGAACGGGCCCGACAGCGGCTCCCGCTCCGTCGGGTACCACGCCGGGATCACGAGCACCGTCTTCGTGGCGCGAGCCCCCTCAGCGGCTGCGGGCAAGGCGGCTCCGGGCGAGGGCGGCGGCGGTGCGGTAGTCGCCGAGGTCGCCCCGGGTCGGGACGAAGGCCCGGCGGAACCGGATCGTCGAGATGCGGCGGAAGAAGACGAGCCCGACGAGGGCGCCGAACGCGTACGAGACGGACGAGGAGATCGCGGCGCCCCATTGGTGGAACGGCGGGATCAACCCGAGGTAGAGGGCGAGCGTCACGGGGACGGAGATCGCGACCCCGTAGAGCGCGTAGCGCGGGTAGCCGCGGCCGGTGACAGCGGCGCCGACGATCTTGCCGACGCCCAGCAGCAGCACGCCGGGCAGCAGCACGAAGCCGAGCGGGATCGTCTGGTGGAAGCTGGGCCCGTAGAGCAGCGGCACGGCGATCAGGAGCAGCGCCGCGACCGCGATGCCGGCGGGCGCCATCAGGAGGACGCCGTGCCGGAGCGCCCGCGCGACCGCGTCGTCCGAGTCCGCATCGGTCAGCTCCCCCGTGACCGCCGCTTCCTCGAGGCTCGCGGCGCGTGGGAAGAGCACGGTCTGCAGCGCCTGCGGCAGAACCCACGCGACGCTCGTCAGCGTCAGCGCGACCGAGTAGACGCCGACGTCGGCCGCGGTGGCGAAGCCGCCGAGGATGAGGACGTCGAAGCGGTAGTTCACCTGCTGGAGGAGGTTCGCGCCCCAGCTCTGCAGCCCGAACCGCACCGCGCGCGCGAGCGACTCGCCGCCGTCGGCCGTCGTGTCGACGCGGGCCTCGTCCGAGAGCAGCTTCACGCCGAGGAGCGCGCCGATCACGGCCGAGGCGGGGATCCCCACGACGGCGCCGCTCAGCCCGAACGGGATCGCGAGGCCCGCTCCGATCACCATCAGCGTCAGCGCGTGAACGAGCAGGAGCGAGCTCCACTGCTCGTACCGCTCCCGCGCGAGGAGGATCGTGGCGCCGAACTCGTAGGCCAGCGTCGGAGGGAGGCTGGCGAGCGCGAGCAGCGCGACCCATGCCGGGATCCCGCCGAAGATCGAGTGGCGCGTGAGGTAGTAGAACGCGAAGCCGCCGAGGATCCCCAGCAGGCCGAGCAGGAGCGCGACGAGGTAGCTCGACCGGAACGCGCGCCGGACCGACCAGCGGCGCCGGCTGACCTCGTACGTGATGCCCGCATGGAGCCCAAGGGAGACGATCATCGAGGTCAGGCCGACGAGCGTGAGCAGCAGCACGTAGCGGCCGTTTCCGGACGGGCCGATCGTGCGCGCGAGGACGATGCTCAAGACCGCGCCCGCGAGCAACGGGCCGCCCTGCGCGGCGACGGAGAGCGCGGCGCCGGCGCCGAGGTGGCGCCGTGGAGTGCTCACGCCGGCTCCAGAACCGAGCGGTAGAGGGCGTCGACCCGCGCGCGGCACGCAGCCGGGTCCAGCTCGGCCGCGGCCAGCTCGCGCCCGGTCGTGCCCAGCCGGGCCGAGAGCGCGTCGTCTTTCAGGACGCGCTCGATCGCCTCGGCGACGGCCGCGGCTTCGAGCGGCACGAGCAGCGCCTCGCCGTCCGCGAGCTCGTCTCGGGCCCAGGGCAGGTCGGAGACGATCACCGGGCGCCCGCAGGCGAGCGCCTCCCACACCGAGCGCGGGGAGCTGTCGCTGGAGGCGAGCGAGACCACGACGTCGGCGGCGCGGTACACGTCCGGCAGCCGCTCGGCCGGAACGTTCCCGAGGACGGTGACCGCGTCGGCGAGCTCGAGCCGCTCCACCGTCGCCGCGACCGAGGCGGGAGTCTCCGTCAGCGGGTGCTTGAGCAGCAGGCGCACGTCCGGCCGCCGGACTCTGACGCGCGCGAACGCTTCGAGCAGCAACTCCGGGTTGTAGACCGGCTTCAGGCCGCGAACGCTCGCGACGAGCGGGCCGTCCGTGGGCAGGCCGAGCGCCGAGCGCGCCGCGCCGCGGTCGCCGGGGGCGAAGGCGTCGAGGTCGAGCCCCCAGCGAACGACCTCGACCGGCACGCCGCCGCCGCTCAGCGCCCGAGCCTCGCGGGCGAGGTGCGCGGAGTCCGCGAACACGAGCGACGCCTTCCGCAGCGCGAGGCGCGAGCGCGGCCGGTTGATGCCCCGGACGGCCAGCACGTCGGATCCCCAGGCCGAGCAGACGAGCGGCCGGAGCCCTTCGCGGGCGGCCATCCAGCCGTACTCCGGGAGGTAGTGGGCGTGGACGAGGTCGGGCTCGACCGAGCGGGCGACTCGGGCCAGCTCCCGGCTCATCGCGAACCCGCGGAGCGGCGGCGGCCAGTGAGTCGGCAGGCGGTGGACGGGGACGGCCGGCTCGAGCTCCGGCCAGCCCGGCGCCGTCCTCCCGGTGAGCTCCACCTGGTATCCCGCCTCGGAGACGAGCTCTGTCCAGGCCCGTACGTGCGGGGAGTTGAGCCAGCCGGCGACGAGAACACGAGGGGTGTCAGCCACGGCGAGCGTTCTCCAGAACCTCAGCGAGCCGCGCCGCGTTCGCCCGCCGCGAATAGCGCTCCAGCGCGCGGGAGCGCACCTCGGCCTGATCGTTCAGCTCTCTGCTCTCCCACCTGCGCCAGAGGCTCAGGAACGCCGCCGCGATCGCGTCTTCGTCCTGCGGATCCGCCACCACGCCCGCGCCCCATTCACTGACGAGGCGACTCGCGAGGTTCTGCTCGGAGGCGAGGCAGAGCAGCGGGCGTCCGCTGGCCAGGTACTCGAAGAGCTTTCCCGAGGGTGCGAGGTCGCCCCTGGGGACGTAGAGCAGCAGCGCCGTCGCGGAAGCCATCTCCAGGACGGCCTGACGGTGTTCGACGTAGCCGGTGACGGTGACCTCGAGACCAGGGGGCGGCGCGAAACCCGGTATCCAGACGTTGCCGACCAGACGGATCTCGATCCGGTCGACGTCGACCGCCCCCTCGGAAGCGAGCCGGGCCAGCGCGCGGAGGGCCGGCCCCGGATCGCGCAGGTCGTACAGCGACCCGACGTGCGCCAGCACGAAGCGGTCCGCGCTCGGGTCGGCTCCGACGACGAGGTCGTCCTCGTCCACGCCGTTGACGATCTCGACGCGACGCGGATCGTCGGCTCCCAGTCCCTCGATCCGGAAGTAGTCGGCCGCGACGACGACTCGGGCCGCGCGCTTGGCGATCGTGCGCTCGGCCTGCCGCGAGAGCTTCGTGAGCAGCCGGGGTTGGGCCGCAAGGTGTGGATTCGCCGCCCACTCGTCGCGGAAGTCCGCGACCCAGGGGATTCGGGTCAGCCGGGCAATCGCTCCGGCGACGAGGTGGCTCCCGTACGGCGACGAGGTCGAGAACAGCACGTCGGGCCGGTCCCGCCGAGCGCTTCGGAGCGCGCCGGCGAAGGCGAACGGCATCCATCCGAGGCCGCCGTCCGGCCAGAGGACGAACGCGCGCAGGCGCATCAGCCGGGCCCGGTAGAGGGCGTATCCCAGGTACCGGGCAAGCGGGAGTGCGGCCGTCCGCAGCACCCGGGTGCGCGCCGGCACCTCGTCGAGGAGCGATTCGTCTCGCGCCCCGTAGGCCCGCGAGCGCGTCGAGACCACCGTCGAGTCCCAGCCCAGCTCCGCGAGGTACTTGACGAACTTGAGCGTGCGCTGGACGCCTGCGCCTCCAACCGGCGGGAAGTAGTAGGCGAGCACGAGTACGCGCCGCCGGTCAGCCTCCATCGCCGTCACCGTAACCGATGGATCAGCCGCCGCCCGGCCGCCGCGAGACGTCCTCGATCACCTCGGCCAGCCGGCCGACCAGCGCCGGGTAAGCGTACGCCGCGACCGAGTGCGCGGTCGGCGTCGACGGCGGCGCCTCGACCACCCTGCGCAAAGCGTGCGCGATCGCCCGCGGATCCGAGGCAGGCGCGCTGAACCCGGTCCCGGTCTCGCCGACGATTCGGGCCGCCTCTGTCTCGTCGCCCAGGACGAGGATCGGCCTGCCGCTGGCGAGGTACTCGAACAACTTGCCGGTGGCGACGCTCGGGCGCTCGGCACCGCCGGTCACGACGAGGAGCGCATCGGCCGCCCGCTGCAGGGCAAGGGCCCGCGCGCGCTCGAGCCAGCCGAGGAAGCGGACGTGGTCGGCGAGGTCCGGCGCCGCGAGCGCCTCGCGTTCCGCATCCGTGAGCGACCCTGCGAAGACGACCTCCAGCCCCGCCGCAAACGCGGGATCCTCGGCAGCGAGCACGCGGAGGGCGTCGAGCAGCGGCTCGACCGAGATGTGAGACAGCGAGAGGCGGCCGGTGTGGACGAGCGAGTGACGGTCGACGGCCAGCAGCGGGTCCGGCTCGTCTCGCTCCGGCGGCAGGTCGTCCGGGTCGAAGCCGTTCGTGATCAGCTGCGCGTCGACCCCGAGCCGCTCGCGCAGGTCGTCCACGATCGGACGGGTGACCGCGATCACGGCGTCCGCCCGCGAAAGGGCGCGCCGTTCCAGGGCGCGGTCGGCGGCGTGCTGCACGGCGAGCGGCCACGCCGGGTGCGGCGGCTCGAACGTCCACCCGTCCCGCAGCTCGGCGATCCACGGGATCCCGCGGCGTCGCAGCGCGAGGCCGACCAGGTGGGTGGACGGCGGGGGCGAGGTCGTCAGCACGCAGTCGAAGCGCCGCTCACGGGCGAGCCTCCGTGCCGCCGGAAGCGCGAACGGGAGCCACGTCCCGAGCGAGAGGTCGGGGACGACGACGGAGGCCAGCCTGCTCGGCGGCTTGTAGCTCTCGCCCGAGCTGCCGCCGAGCGCGGCGAACTGCCCGCGCCGCCAGTTGAGGCCGCTCGTGAGCGCGTCCTTCGTGCGCACGACCTCGTGCGCGCCCTCGATCGGCCCGTCGCCGGACGCGAGCGACGTCAGCACCGTCACCTCGTACCCCGCCCGCGCCAGGTACTTGCATTGCGCGGCGACGCGACGGGCCGCGACGAGCGACGACGGTGGCGCGATCTGCGCCACGATCAGCACGGAGCGGCCGCCGGTCACAGCCGCCCGAGCCGGCGCTGCTCCGCGATCGCCTCCCGCATCGACATGAGGCTGCGCGTGGCACGGCGCCGCTCGACCGAGGTGCGCGCCGCGCGCTCACGGTGCATCTGCCGGGCTCCGTCGAGCCACCCGCGCGCGACGGCGCCGGCGGCGACGCGGGTCCGCTGCTGCGCGAGCGTGAGGACGTCGAAGCCGAGCGAGGCCACGACCGACTTCGCGAGCGAGGCCGGTGGGAGGTGCCGCGCCGCGTTGATCAGACGGTTCCTCGAGCCCCAGTAGAGCCGCGTCGCCGAGCGCTGCGGGCCCGACGCGTGG
>DASSQK010000215.1:0-2458 GCA_035702555.1 Gaiellaceae bacterium
CCGCCTCCCGCTCGAGCACGGTGCGCTCGCCGTGATGGCGGCGTCCGACTCCGGCCTCGGCTACGCCGGCGCGAAGGTCTACGCCGGCTTTCGCGAGGGCGCGCGGTTCGCGGTGCTGCTCTTCCGGGCCGACGAGCCGGAGCTCGTCGCGGTGCTCGACGCGGACCAGCTCGGACGGCTCCGCACCGGCGCCGCCAGCGCCGTCGCCGCGCGGTGCCTGGCGCGCGACGGCGCGGCCAGCCTCGGTGTGATCGGGTGCGGCCGGCAGGCCGACACCCAGGTTGCCTGCATCCGCGCGGCGCTGCCCGCGATCGATCGCGTCGTCGCCTACTGCCGGACCGAGGCGGCGCTCCGCGACTTCTGCAAGAGCAACGACGCGGAGCCGGGCGAGAGCCATCGCGACCCGGCGGAGTGCGACGTCGTCGTCACGGTCACCTCCTCGCCCGATCCGGTGCTGCGCGGGGAGTGGCTTCGGCCCGGCGCGCTCGTCTGTGCGGTCGGCGCGAACGACGGGCGGCGACGCGAGCTCGACAACGTCGTGCTCGAGCGCGCGGCGTTCGTGTGCTGCGACTCGCTCGAAGATGCAAGGCTCGAGTCGGCTGATCTGATCGAGCCGGTTGGATCCGGGGCTCTCGACTGGCTCGAGGTGCACGAGCTGCAGGAGGTGGTCGCCGGCGAGATCGCGGGGCGCCAGTCGGCGGACGACATCGTCGTCTTCAAGTCCAACGGTCTCGCCGCCTGGGACGTCGCCGTCGCTGCGGCGGTCGTCGAGCGCGCGCGCGCTGCGGGCGCCGGGCGAGAGTTGCAATAGTCCGGGCGTGAAGGCGTCCACCGACCGCGGGCGGTTCGCGGAGCGGGTGCTCCACGGCGTCGACTCCACCGGCGAGCCGGAGACGGTCGTGATCTGGATCGAGCGCAAGGAGGGCGGGATCTGGGCGGTCGGACGCGCCGTCAACCCCGATCGCCGCCCCTCGAAGGAGCCGCGCCCCGAGGACTACGTCTTCGAGGGCTACGAGCTCGGCGACGCTCTCCAGGAGGCAAACGAGACGCTCGAGGACGACTTCACCGTGTCGGAGCAAGACGGCCACGGCGAGTCGGTCCGGCCCTTTACGCGCGAGGAGCTCCTCAAGCCGCTCGAGAAGTGGTTCTTCGGCCGCTCGTGACGCTGACCTTCGGCTTCACGCCCTGTCCGAACGACGCATTCGCGTTCCACGCGGTCGCGCACGGGCTCGTTCCCGCACCGTTCGAGGTCGAGCCCGTTCTGTTGGACATCGAGGAGCTGAACCGGCGGTCGGCCGGCGGGGAGCTGCAGCTCACGAAGCTCAGCTTCGGTGCGGCGGCGGCGTCCGGCGATCGGTATCGGCTGCTCCGGAGCGGCGCAGCGCTGGGCCGCGGCGTCGGCCCGCTCGTGGTTGCGCGCCGGGCCGGCTCGCTCGAACAGGCGGCGGCCGGGCGAATTGCCGTGCCGGGGCGCGAGACCACGGCCTTCCTCCTCCTCCGGCTCGCGGCGCCAGCGCTCGGCGACGTGGTCGAGCTTCGCTACGACCAGATCCTCCCCGCGGTCGCCGCGGGCGACGTGGACGCCGGGCTGATCATCCACGAGAGCCGCTTCACGTACGGCGCGCACGGCCTCGTCGCGGTGGCCGATCTCGGCGAGTGGTGGGAAGGCGAGACCGGCCTGCCGGTGCCGCTCGCGGGGATCTTCGCGCGGACCGATCTCGACCGGGAGCTCGTCGAGGACGCGGAGGCCGCGATCCGCGCTTCGGTCGAGTACGCGTTCGCGCATCCGGAAGCGAGTCGTCTCTACGTCCGCTCGCTTGCGCAAGAGCTCTCGGACGAGGTCTGCGCAGCACACATCGCGCTCTACGTGAACGAGCACAGCGTCGACATCGGCGACGAGGGCCTCACGGCGATCGACCGTCTGCTCGGTCGGGCCGCAACCGCTGCCTAGACTCATCCGCATGAGCCGGGCCGTCGTCCTCTCCGCCGTGCGCACTCCGATCGGCCGCTACGGCGGCGCGCTCGCGGGCGTGCGGCCGGACGATCTCGCCGCGCTCGTGATCCGCGAGGCGGTCGGCCGAGCAGGCGTGCCGCCGGAGCAGATCGAGGACGTCTGGCTCGGCGCCGCCAACCAGGCGGGCGAGGACAACCGCAACGTCGCGAGGATGGCCGCGCTGCTCGCGGGGCTTCCCGAGGCGGCGGCCGGCGTCACCGTCAATCGCCTCTGCGCCTCGGGGCTCGCGGCCGTCGTCGGCGCCTCCCACGCCGTCATCGCGGGTGACGGCGACCTCTTCGTCGCCGGCGGCGTGGAATCGATGACCCGCGCGCCCTTCGTCACACCGAAGGCGGCGAAGCCGTTCGAGCGTGCCGATCGTCCTCTCTACGACACGACGCTCGGCTGGCGTTTCACGAACCCGAGGCTCGAGGAGCTGTTCCCGCCGGAGTCGATGGGCGAGAC
>DASSQK010000216.1:0-3881 GCA_035702555.1 Gaiellaceae bacterium
GCTGTTCAAGGACGAGGTGCGGCGCGTGGGCGAGGAGCTCGGGCTGCCGGAGCGGATGGTCTGGCGCCAGCCGTTCCCCGGGCCGGGGCTCGCGATCCGGATCATCGGCGAGGTGACGCGCGAGCGGCTGGAGATCCTGCGTGAGGCCGACGCGGTCCTGCAGGAGGAGATTCGACGGGCGGGGCTCTACCGGGAGCTGTGGCAGTCCTTCGCGGTGCTGCCGGCGATCCGGTCGGTGGGGGTACAGGGGGACGAGCGGACGTACGGCTACCCGGTCGTGGTGCGCGCGGTGACGAGCGACGACGCGATGACGGCCGACTGGGCGCGGCTGCCGTACGACCTGCTGGAGACGATCTCGTCGCGGATCGTCAACGAGGTGCCGGCCGTGAACCGCGTCGTGCTGGACATCACCTCGAAACCGCCCTCGACGATCGAGTGGGAGTAGCCGCAGCGCTACCCGGGTAGTCGGTCGGCGTGGCGCGGAAGGTGCAGGCACGCGGCGCTGGCACGGTCAAGGTGATCAACCCGTGGGTGGCGTTCCTGCTCGCGATCGTCACCTTCGGGATCTACTACATCTTCTGGTATGGGATCCGGAACTCGGAGCTGAACGACTTCGGCGAGGCGGCCAGCCGCGGCACCGAGAACGAGCTCGCGGTCAGCCCGTTCATCGCGATCGTGGCGATCACGATCGGCGGCCTCCTGATCGTGCCGCCGTTCATCTCACAGTGGCGCTTCTACAAGCGGATCGGCCGCGCGCAGGAGCTGGCGGGGCTCGAGCACCGGATCAGCCACGTCACCGGCGTCCTGCTCTTCGCGCTAGCGCTCTTCTTTCTGCCGTTCGAGGTCGCGTACGCGCAGCACCACCTGAACCGCCTCTGGGAGCGCGAAGCCGATCGCGGCGAGCGCGAGCTCGTCGGCGCCGCCCCGAGCGTCGGCTGAGCTGCAACCGCCAGGTGCAACCGCCAGGGACTGTCCCTGGCGAGGGGCCCGAGCGGACACGTCGTTCGTGGCGAGGGTGTGACGATTTGTCCACGGGCATGGCCGGGCCGGACGGTTGTGAGGCGGTGTGGCCGCGGGTCAGCCGGCAGGATCCGGCTGGGCGCTGTAGGCGGGGTACCGCCGACGCACTTCGTCAACGTATGCGCTCAGCCGGCCGGCCAGCTCTGCGTCCTTCACCTCGAGCACGTTCTCCGCGTTCTTCTCGCCCGAGTGCGAGAGGTTGAACGAGCCCGCGAACACGGTGTCGTCGGCGACCACGACCTTCGCGTGCATGAAGTTGTGCAGGCTCCCGCTCGGCAGCCACGGGTCGGAGCGCTTGCCGGAGAACGCGCCGGCGAGCACCTGCTCCAGCAGCGGGATCTTCCAGGCCACGTTCCCGTTCTTGCGCCACTGCCGGAACACGTCATCGACCTGCGTCGCGTCCACGCAGCCCGCGACGTCGCCGCGGCCGTCCGCGATCCGCTGCGCCAGCGTCCCGAGCACCGGCGCGGAGGTAATCACCGGCGAGCAGACGCGCACCCGCTCCGCGTGGCCGATCTTCTTCGCGATCCGCGCCGTCAGGGCATCGGCGAAGCCCGGCGTGAACCAGGGCCGCACCTTCGCGCCGTCGACCTGGACCGGCCGCGGCTCGACGAGGCCGCTCTTCTCGACGTCGCCGTCGTTCCAGAGCCCCTCGAAGTCGAGCGTGAACGCCTCCGCGAGCTCGGCCGAGTCGACGGTCACGACCACGTTCTCCTGCCGCGCCCACGAGTCGTCCGTCCAGTTCGTCGAGCCAGTCCAGACCGACTCGCCGTCGCGGACGACGAACTTGTGGTGCATCAGGTCCGGCACGCCGGCGATCGCCTTGGACTCCACGCCGAGCGACGCGATCAGCTGCGCGTCCGGCTCCGGGGGCGGCGGCACCGGGATCGGGTTGGCGTGGTCGACGTTGTAGATGATCCGCACCGCCACGCCGCGCTCGTGCGCCGCACGCAACGCGCCGCCGACGACCGCCTTCGTCTCGTCGCCGAGATGGAAGTCGTACTGCGCCAGGTCGAGCGAGCGCTGCGCCGCGGCCAGCCAGTCCGCCAGCTCGCGCGCGATCTCCTGCGGCTGCTGGCCGCCGTCGGTCAGAGTCCGGATGCGGATGGATGAGCTCATCGAACGGCTGCGGCGTGCCCGGATCGGCGCGACCTACAACTTCTATCGTGACGGCGAGGGCGCGGCCGTGCGCCGCGAACGGCTGCTTGCCTACCTCGCCGCCCGCGCCGAGGCGCCACTGCTGCTCGTCGGCGAGGCGGCCGGCTACCGGGGCGCGCGCGTCTCGGGGATCCCGTTCACCTCGGAGCGGCAGCTGACCGGAACGGGGCCGGCAGAGGCCACCGCGACGATCGTCCGCCGCGCGCTCGCCGAGATCGGGCTGGAGCCCGAGACGATCTGCTGGAACGTCGTCCCGACCCATCCCGGCACGGAGACGTCCAACCGGGCGCCGAGGCGGGACGAGATCGCCGCGGGCCTGCCGTTCGCGCTCGAGCTGGCGCGCGGCCGCCGTGTGCTCGCGGTCGGCCGCTGCGCCGAAGCGGCTCTGGGCGCGCCGTACGTCCGTCACCCGAGCCACGGCGGAGCGGCGGAATTCCGGGCCGGGCTGCTACGATTCGCCGCCGGCGGACCGTAGTCCGCCACTTTTCTGTGATGAAGACTTGGAACGCAAAGCCGGGCGAGGTCGAGCGCGTGTGGTACGTCGTCGACGCCGAGGGCAAGACGCTCGGGCGTCTCGCGACGCAGATCGCGGACATGCTGCGCGGCAAGGGCAAGCCGCAGTACACGCCGCACGTCGACACCGGCGACTTCGTCGTGGTCGTGAATGCCGACAAGATCGCGGTCACCGGCAAGAAGCTCGACGACAAGATCTACTACCGCCACTCCGGCTATCCCGGCGGGCTCAAGAGCCGCCCGCTGCGCGACGAGCTCGAGCGGCGGCCGACCGAGGTGCTGCGCAAGGCCGTGAAGGGGATGCTCCCCCGCAACCGCCTGGCGCGCGCCCAGATGCGCAAGCTGAAGATCTACGCCGGCCCCGAGCACCCGCACGAGGCGCAGGCGCCGAAGGAGCTGGAGGTGCAGGCATGAGCCAGATCGCGCAGTACCAGGGAACGGGCAAGCGGAAGACGTCCGTCGCCCGCGTGATCCTGCGACCCGGCGACGGGACGACCTGGTTCAACGGCCGCACGATCGAGGAGTACTTCCCGCGCGCGACGCACCGCGACGTGGCGCTGTCGCCGTTGAAGATCGCCGGCGTCGAGGGCACGTTCGACCTGCGCGTGCGCGTCCACGGCGGCGGGCCGAGCGGCCAGGCGGGCGCCGTCCGCCACGGCATCGCGCGGGCGCTCGTCGAGGCCGACCCGGAGCTGCGCGTGTCGCTGAAGCGCGCGGGCTTCCTGACGCGCGACGCGAGGATCGTGGAGCGCAAGAAGGCCGGCCTGCACAAGGCGCGTAAGGCGCCGCAGTTCTCGAAGCGCTAGCGCCGCGCGAATACGCGCGAGGTTGCGCTCCGCCGCGCCGCTGTTCACCATTGGGGCGGGGGCAATGCCGCTCGAGATCGTCGGCCGCGACGTGGAGGTCGCCTCCGTGCGCGCCTTCGTCGAAGGAGCCGCGGAGCGGCCCGCCGCGCTCGTGCTCGAGGGAGAGCCCGGCGTCGGGAAGTCGACGCTCTGGATCGCCGGCGTGGAGCACGCGCGCGCGGCGGGATTCCGGGTGCTCGTCTCCCGGCCGGCCGAGGCGGAGCGGGAGCTCCCGCACGTCGCGCTCGGCGATCTCTTCGAAGGCGCGGCCGACGAGGTGCTCCCCGAGCTGCCCGCGCCGCGGCGGCGCGCGCTCGAGCTCGCCCTGCTCCACGCCGACCGGGG
>DASSQK010000217.1:0-4024 GCA_035702555.1 Gaiellaceae bacterium
GCGGGCACCGGCAAGAAGCTGACGCTCGAGCTCGGCGGCAAGGCCGCGAACGTGATCTTCGACGACGCCGCGCTCGACCAGGCCGTGGAGGGGATCGTCAACGGGATCTACTTCAACCAGGGCCACGTCTGCTGCGCGGGCTCACGGCTGCTCGTGCAGGAGTCCGTCTACGAGGACGTGATCGACAAGCTCAAGCGCCGCCTCACGACGCTGCGCGTCGGCGACCCGCTGGACAAGAACACCGACGTCGGCGCGATCAACTCGAAGCAGCAGCTCGAGAAGATCCGGGAGCTCGTCGCGAGCGGGGAGGAGGAGGGCGCCGCGATCTACCAGCCGCCCTGCCGCCTCCCGGAGAAGGGGTACTGGTTCGTGCCGACGGTCTTCACCGACGTGGCGCAGAGCTACCGCATTGCGCAGGAGGAGATCTTCGGGCCCGTGCTTTCGGTGCTGACCTTCCGCACTCCCGACGAGGCGGTCGAGAAGGCGAACAACACGCCGTACGGGCTCTCGGCCGGCGTCTGGACGGAGAAGGGCTCGCGGATCCTCTCGATGGCGCAGCGCCTGCGCGCGGGCGTGATCTGGGCGAACACCTACAACCGCTTCGACCCGACCTCGCCGTTCGGCGGCTACAAGGAGAGCGGCTACGGCCGCGAGGGCGGCCTGCACGGCCTCGAGCCGTACCTGGATCTCTCCTGAAAATGCTGCGCATTTTCAGGAGGATTGGCTTGTCCCATCGCTCCGCTCGGGAGACCGCGTGACAAGACTTCCTGTTCGGAAGACCTACAAGCTCTTCGTCGGCGGTGCGTTCCCGCGCTCGGAGTCCGGCCGCACCTACGAAGCCGAGGGCCAGAATGTCGCCCGCGGCTCACGCAAGGACGTGCGCGACGCCGTGCGGGCCGCTCGCGCCGCCTTCCCGAAGTGGGCCGGCATGACCGCGTACAACCGCGGCCAGGTGCTCTACCGGGTCGCCGAGATGATGGAGGCGCGCCAGGCCGAGTTCGCCGAGCTCTGCTCAGGCCCGAAGGAGGTCGAGCGCTCGATCGACCGCTTCGTCTGGTACGCGGGCTTCGCCGACAAGCTGGCGCAGGTGCTCGGCTCGTCGAACCCCGTCGCCGGCCCGTACTTCAACTTCACCGTCCCCGAGCCGCAGGGCGTGGTCGCGATCCTCGCGCCGGACGAGCCCGCGCTCGCGGGCCTCGTCTCCCGGATCGCGCCGGCCCTCGTCGGCGGCAACGCGGTCGTCGCGATCCCGTCGGAGTCGCACCCGCTCGCGGCGATCGAGCTGGCCGAGGCGCTCGCCACGGCCGACGTCCCCGGCGGGGTCGTGAACATCGTCACCGGTCTGCGCGAGGAGCTCGCGCCCTGGCTCGCCGGCCACATGGACGTGAACGCGCTCGACGTCACCGGCGCCGACGGCGAGGTCGCCGAGCTCGAGCGGCTCGCCGCCGAGAACGTGAAGCGCGTCGTCCGCGGCGCCGCCGACGACCAGAGCGCCTGGGAGATCTCCCGCTTCCTCGAGCTGAAGACCGTCTGGCACCCGATCGGCGTTTGACCCAGCTGGGCCAGAGCGAGCCCGGCCCCGCGCTCGTCTGAGTAGGAAAGCCAGCCGAAAGGGGTGAGCGTCGTGAAGTACCCGGTCACGCTGATGGAGCGCGAAGACATCGACCACCGAATCGAGCTCGTCTACCACGGGCCCGAGGCCCGCCAGCAGGTCACCGTCAACGTCTACTGGAACTCGGGCGACTTCCCGGACTTCGCGTTCGCGGTGCGCGACGACCAGGCGCTCGACGCCTTCCACCACCCGCACTGGTACAGCGCGCACGCGCTCGCCGCCTGAGGTCAGCGGGCCGATTGACCCGAATTGGTCAGCCCGGCCGGGCCCGCGCGCACGTCTCAAGTGGGTGAGCCGGGAGAGCCCTGCTTTCCCCGCCTCGGGGTGACTCACGGGGTCGAGTCTTCCTGGAGCCCGGGGCCCCCGGCTCATCTTGTGTCCGCCGGGTCTGCGGGCGGGCCGCCGTTTGCGCCAGAATTGCGAGACGTGACCGGGGCGCGCCGCTTCAGCCAGGCCATCTCCGAGGGGGACGGCATCTCCGTCGTGGTGCCGGTCGACGGTCCAGGCTCCGCGCGCGCTGCCGAGGAGCAGGGCGCCGAGGCGCTGGCACTCCACGAGGCCGTCCACCAGGTGCGCGAGGCGACGAGCCTGCCGCTCCTCTGGCGGCCGCACGGGTCTCCGGAGCTGGCCCGGGCCGTGGAGGCGGACGCGTGCGTGCTGACGTTCGCCGAGCTGGACGACGAGGACGGCCGGCTCGAGCACGCCTATCGCGAGGCGCTCGACATGGGCCTCGAGTGCGCGCTCGAGGTGCGTGACGAGGAGGAGCTCGAGGCGGCGCTCGAGCGGCTCGACCCCGAGATCTTCCTGTTGGCTGCTGGCGACGGCGGCGACGAGGGGCCGCTGCAGCGCGCGCTCGACCTCCTCCAGGACGTACCGGCAGGGAAGCTCGCGATCGCGGAGCTCGCGGTCCGCGGCCGCGACGACGTGGCCGAGCTCGAGCGAGCCGGGATGGACGCCGTGATCGTGCCCGCCGGGGACGTTGCCGAGCTCGTCGGCGGAAGCGCCCCCGACGTCTGAGCCCGCAGCGCCGCCGGAGCGGCGCCGGGTGGAGAGGGTCGGGGCCTGGGGCGGGCCGAAGCTCGCGTTCGCGGTCATCCTCGCGGGCGCCGCCGCGCTGCGGCTCGTCGGGGTCGCCTACGCCCATCCGTTCGCGCTCTTCAGCCCGGACGAGCAGAGCATCGTCCCGCGCGCGTGGCACATGGCGCACGGCGGCGGCCTCGACCCGAACTGGTTCGACTACCCGTCGTTGCTGATGTACGTGCTCGCGCCGTTCGAGGCGTTCTCGGCGCACCCGTCGTACGTGACCGCCCGGCTCGTCGTGATCGCGCTCGCCGTCGGATCGGTCGCCGCCACCTGGTGGCTCGGCAGCCGCGCCTACGGCGGCCTCGCCGGCCCGGTCGCCGCGGCATGCGTGGCGGTCGAGACGACCCACGTCGCCTACTCGCGCATGGCCGTGACCGACGTGCCGCTCACCCTCGGCGTGGCCGTCGCTCTCACGCTGCTCGTCACGGGCCGGATCGAGCTGGCCGGAGCCGCGGCCGGCCTCGCGACGAGCTTCAAGTACCCCGGGGTCTTCCTGCTCGTCCCGCTCGCGGTCGCCGCCTGGGGCCAGTGGCGGCGGATGGCGATCGGCGTCGCCGCCTGCGCGGTTGCCTTCGCGGCGACGAGCCCGTTCTTCTTCGTGCACCTGAGCAGCGCTCTCGGGGACGCGCACCGGGTGCAGACCCTGGCGCAGAAGGGCTGGCTCGGCTTCGAGCACGACCACATCGCGCCGATCGCCTTCTCGGGCCGGCTCTGGGACGGGCTCGGGCCCGCGCTGCTCGTCTGCGTGGCCGGCCTCGTGGTCGCGCTCGTGCGGAGGGGGCGCAGCGACCTGATCCTCGCGTCGTTCGTCCTCGTCTACTTCCTCGACCTCTGCACGCTCGGCGCGCATTTCGACCGCTACGTCCTCCCGCTCGTGCCGCCGCTCGGCGCGCTCGCCGGCAGGCTCCGCGCGCTCGCGCCCGTGACGCTGCTGCTGCTCGTCGTCCCGCTCACCTGGACGATCCGAGACGACGCCCGCCTCACGCGGACGGACACCCGCGTCGTCGCCCGCCGCTGGGTCGAGCGCCACGTGGCGCACGACACGCGCCTGGCCATCGACCCGTCTATGCCGCCGTTCACCGACCACTTCCGCGTGGTCAAGCTCGACCTCCCGCTGCCCGGCGAGTCGGCGCCGGACCGCGACCGCAACCTCGCGCGCCTACGCCTCGAGGACGTCCGCTACGTGATCATCACGGGCGCCGTCGCCGACCGCGTCCTCGCCGCCCGCGGCCACTACCCGTTCGAGTCGCGCTTCTACGACCACGTGCGGAGGCTGAAGCGGGTGTTCTACGTGCGGAAGGACCAGGGCGACCTGAACGGCCCGTGGGT
>DASSQK010000218.1:0-2620 GCA_035702555.1 Gaiellaceae bacterium
TTCGACAGGAAGCTGCCGACGTTGCCGAAGCCCTGCACGGCGGCCTTCAGGCCGGACAGCTGCAGCTCCTTCTTCCGCACCGCCTCCTGGATGCAGTAGAGCGAGCCGCGCGCGGTCGCCTCCAGCCGGCCGAGCGAGCCGCCGACGTTGAGCGGCTTCCCGGTGACGACGCCCAGCACCGAGTGGCCCTTGTTCATCGAGTAGGTGTCGAAGATCCAGGCCATCACCGAGCCGTCGGTGCCGACGTCGGGCGCTGGGATGTCCTTCTCCGGCCCGATCTCGTTGATGATCTCCGTGGTGAAGCGGCGCGTCATGCGCTCGAGCTCGCCGCGCGATAGCCGTTTCGGGTTACAGACGACGCCGCCCTTCGCGCCGCCGAACGGGATGTTCATCAGCGCGCACTTCCACGTCATCCACATCGAGAGCGCCTTGACCTCATCGAGCGTGACGTCCGGGTGGTAGCGGATCCCGCCCTTCGACGGCCCGCGCGCGATGTTGTGCGTGACGCGGTAGCCCTCGAAGGCGTGGATCGTGCCGTCGTCCATGGTCACCGGCACCGAGACGACGACCGCCTTCTTGCACTCCTGGAGGACGTTCACCAGGCGCTGGTCGATCTGGAAGATCTCGGCCACGCGGCGCAGCTGCTCGCGGGCGATCTCGAACGGGTTCTCGCGCAGGTGGGACTCAGGCGCTTCGACTGTGGTCACGGAGGCTCCTCCCTAGGAAAACATGCTGCAAACCGGCCCAGTATAGGACGCTACTTGATGCGAAATGCGATCGTCCGGCTCGTCGGCGGACCCTCGCTCGTCGGAAGCGCGACGAGCCGCACCTGATAGCGGCCGGGCTGCAGCACGTTGCCGCCGGGGCCGCGCCCGGTGAGGCCGATGGCCACCCGTCCCGGCAGCAGGTCGCGCAGGCGGGCGAGCAGGCCGAGCCGCTGCTTCCCGCGCCAGAGCTCCACGTCGAGCTTCGACACCGGGTGGACCTCGGCGCCTTCCGGACCCTGGCGCACGAGCCCTGCCTGGAGCGAGAGCACCGCCGGCGTCGTGTCGGAGGGCCTGAAGGCACCCGAGGAGAGCGCGACGGACGAGATCAGGCTCTCGGGCGGCGCGCCGTAGGTGATCGCCCACGGCACCTTCAACGCGCCCACGCCGCGCGCGACCAGCAGCACCGCGCCCTCGGCGGAGCCGCTCGGAGGAGGCGCGCCGTTGAGCCTCGCCCGCAGCGTCACGGCCGCGTGCCCGCCCGGCTTCAGCCGCACCCAGCGCGGCGTGGGCGTGATGACGAGGCCGCCGCTGCCGTCGCTGCGGATCCGCACGAGCAGCGTCCGCGACGAGACGTTCCGGATCGTGACCTCCTGCGCGGCGCGCCAGCCGTCGCCCTGCGCGCGGCCGTAGGCGAGGGTGACCGGGTCGGCGCTGATCTCGCCTGCGGTGGCGGCGCCGAGGTCGACGAGGCCTGCCCCCTGCGCGGTCACGCTGGTGTCGGGGATCGAGCGCGCGGTGCCGGTCAGCAGGCTCTTCAGGTCGACTCCCCGGAGCTCCGGCCGCGCCTGCGTCAGCACCGCGGCCGCGCCTGCGACCACCGCCGCGGCCGGGCTCGAGCCGTTCACGGTGCCGAAGCGCGGCGTCCCGTCCTCGTTCGCGCCCGGCTCGGAGGTGACGATCGCGACACCCGGTGCCGCAACGTCCGGCTTCACGCGGCCGTCGAACGCGAGGCCGCGGGAGGAGAAGGGCGCAATCGCGCCGTCCCCGCCGTTGTGCACGACCGACGGGACGCCGATCGAGATCGTCGGGTGCTCGTCGCGCGCGATCGCGGTCAGCGCCACCTGCGCCACCCCGAGCGGCACGCTCACGACCGGCACGTCGACGTCCTCGTCCAGACCGAGGCCGCCCGCGGGCAGCTGCGTCCCGTACACCGCGACCGCGGTCGCACCCGCCCGGGCCGCGTCCTCGATCGCCGTCTCGGGGTCGCCGCCGCCGTGGATCAGCGCGGCGCGCCCGGCTACGAGGCTCCGGCCCTGCGAGTCGAAGAAGCGGTCGACCGTCGGCTTCGTCCCGTGGCGCGGCGGGACCAACTCGAGCTGCTGCGGGTGCGTCGAGACAACGGCGCCGGCGAGCGGCTGCCGGCGGTCGAGCACGAGGCGAAGCCCCGCGCGCACGGCGACCGGGACCTCCTCGGCGTCCGCCCGCATGTCGGCCGCCCCCGCGGTGAGCGCCGCGGGGGCACCGCCCGGGCTCGAGACGCTGCCGTAGCCGGGCCCCGCGGGCCCGTCGTTCCCCACGGGCGCGACCACGAGCGTGTCGAGCTGCAGCGCGCCCCCGATCGCGCGCGCCTCGGGCGAGTCCGCGAACGCGCCGTACGAGACCGCCGCCCCGATCAGCGCGATCCGCGCCGCGTCGTGGGCGTCGCCGTCGAGGTTCGGGTCGACGGCGCGCTCGAGACCGGCGATCAGCTGGTCGGTGCGCGCGTAGACGGCCCAGCCGCCGGTGAGGTCTTGCTGCCAGCCGGCGACGCGGATCGGCAGCACCGAGGCGCCGGGCGCGATCCCGGTGACGCCTCCGGGGCCGCCCGATCCGACGAGGATCCCGGCCATCTCGGTTCCGTGCCGCTCGAGCCG
>DASSQK010000219.1:0-5141 GCA_035702555.1 Gaiellaceae bacterium
CGTGACGGACGCCGCGCCGAGGAAGTCGAAGTGCCGCGTCGCCTGCGCCCTGCGCTCCTCGTTCAGCAGCAGCGGCGTGAGCGCGATCGCGGCCAGCCCGACCGGGACGTTGATGAAGAACACCCACGACCAGCTCAGGTACGAGGTCAGGACGCCGCCCAGCAGCACGCCGACCGCCGCGCCGCTGCCCGAAGCCGCGCCGTAGATCCCGAGCGCCAGGTTCCGCTCGCGGCCCTCGGCGAAGGTCGTCATCAGCAGCGAGAGCGCCGCCGGCGCGAGCAGCGCGCCGCCGAGGCCCTGCAGGGCGCGGAAGCCGATCAGCGACTCCTCCGACCACGCGAGGCCGCAGAGCAGCGAGGCCGCAGAGAAGAGCGCGAGCCCCGAGAGGAAGAGCCGGCGCCGGCCGAGAATGTCCGCCAGCCGCCCGCCCAGCAGCAGCACGCCGCCGAACATGATCGCGTAGGCCGAGATCACCCACTGCAGGTTGGCCTGCGAGAAATCGAGATCGGACTTGATCGACGGCAGCGCGACGTTCACGATCGCGACGTCGAGAATGACCATGAACTGCGCAGTGACTATCAGCGCTAGTGCGCTCCAGCGGCGGTCGGCTTTGGCGGGACTCACGTTGTTGGTCTCCTTAATCGTTGTGGATTTCAACAATCTAACACAACAACCGTTGGACGCGCTACTCTATTTCCGATGAACGTGACGACTCCCACGAGCAAACCGATCGAGAAGCTCCCGCAGGAGCTCGTCGAGTCGACGACGTTCCTGCTCAAGCGCCTCGGCTTCGCGGCGAAGGAGCGGTCGCTCGGGGAGTACGAGGAGCTCGGTCTCCACCCGTACCACCACGCGATCCTGCTCGTGCTCGACGAGGGCTCGCGCGAGACGCAGGGGTCGATCGCCGACGCCCTCGGCTACGACCGCGGGCAGCTCGTCGGGCTGCTCGACGAGCTGGAGGAGCGCGGTCTCGTCGAGCGCAAGCGCGACCCGAACGACCGGCGCCGCCACCTCGTCCGCCTCACCGGCGACGGGACGAAGACGCTGCGGCGGCTGCGCGGGATCGCGGGCCGGATCGAGGACGACTTCCTGTCGCCGCTCGACGACGAGGAGCGGGCGGCCCTCCACGCGCTCCTGCTGCGCCTTGCGGAGAAGCACGAGCCGCGCTGCGCCCTGCCTCCGCAGCAGCCTTAGGTCCCACGGCTGCGGCCGTCGAGCCGCACACCGATGACTTTGCGGTCCCGGTCCGGTCTACTGCATGACGATCGTCGAGACGGAGGTGAACCGAATGTCGAAGAGCGTGCTTCTCGTCGGGACCCGCAAGGGCCTGTTCGTGCTGGAGAGCGACGACCGGCGCGACTGGAGCGTGCGCGGCCCGCTCTGCGAGAGCTGGCCCATCTACCACGCCACGCTGGACCGCGAGTCCGGCACGATCTACGCCGCGGCGGCGAGCGAGTGGCTCGGCTCCGCGATCTGGCGCAGCCCCGATCTCGGCGAGACGTGGGAGCACTCGAGCGAGGGTCTCGCGTACCCGGAGGGCGACAACGGGCTGCGGCTGTCGAAGGTCTCGCACGTGATGCCCATGCAAGGAAGGCTGCTCGTCGGCGCCGAGTCCGCGGGCCTGTTCGAGAGCACCGACGGCGGCGAGACGTTCTCGCTGCTCACGACGTTCGAGGGCCAGGAGGGCCGCGAGGCCTGGAACGACCCGGGCCAGCAGCCGCCCGGCCACCTCGGCCTCTCCGCGATCATCCCGCACCCGGACACGCCGGAGCGCTTCTGGGTGATCGTCCAGGGGTTCAGCCTGTTCGAGACGAACGACGGCGGGCAGACGTGGGAGCCGCGCAACAAGGGACTGCGCAGGGACTGGCCGGCCGACTACGAGGACATCGGCTTCTGCGTCCACAAGGTCGCCCCGGCCGCCGACTACGAGCGCATGTTCCAGCAGAACCACGTCGGGATGCACCGCAGCGACGACGGCGGCAAGACGTGGATCGAGATCACGGAGGGCCTGCCGACGGAGTTCGGCTTCGCCGCCGCCACGCACCCGCACGACCGCGACACCTTCTGGGTGATCCCGCTCGACCCGGGCCACGGCCGGACGATGCCCGACGGCAAAGCGGCCGTCTGGCGCACGCGCGACGCCGGCTCGAGCTGGCAGCGGCTCGGCAACGGCCTCCCACAGGAGAACGCCTACGTCGGCGTCCTGCGCGACGGGATGACGATCGACAAGCAGGACGACCCCGGCCTCTACTTCGGTACGAGCACGGGCCAGCTCTACGGGAGCACCGACGAGGGCGAGAGCTGGGGCCAGATCGGCGGCCTCTTCCCCGGGATCACGTCCGTGACGGTCGCGACCGTCGACTGATGGCCGAGCTGCACCTCCCCGCCGTCCTGCCGCCGCTCTTCCCCGGGCTCGAGCGCGAGCTCGAGGTCGAGGCGGCGACCGTCGACGAGGCGATCGACCGGCTGAACGACCGCTGGCCGGGCTTCCGCGACCGGCTCGTGGAGCCGGGGCCGAAGCTGCGGCCGCACATCAACGTCTACGTCGACCGGGAGCGCGGCGGGCTCGACACCGAGCTCGCCGCCGACTCCCGGGTCGACGTGATAGCGGCGATCAGCGGCGGGTAGAAGAGGCCCGTGCAGCGGGCGATCGTCGGCTTCCACCAGGACGACGAGGGCGACTGGGTCGCGGAGCTCGCCTGCGGCCACCGGCAGCACGTGCGCCACCGGCCGCCCTTCTTCCCGCAGCCGTGGGTGCTCGAGCCGGAGGGCCGCGAGGAACGGATCGGCACGCCGCTCGAGTGCCGCCTCTGCGACGGAGGCGGCGAGGCCGCGTGCTTCGCCCATCTGGTCTGCCCGGAGTGCGGCGCCGTCCTCGCCGGCAGCCCTCACCGTCCCGGCTGCCCGTCCGCGTCGCGCAGCTGAACCGCTAGAGCGTGAAGTCGGGCGGCGGCATCTGCTCGGGCGGCTCGACTGCCTCGACGAGGAAGCCGAGGGCCTCGGACGTGTCGAAGTACGCGGCCGCGCCGTCGCCGGCCGCGCCGAACGAGTGGATCCGTGCGACCACCGGATGGCCGGCCGCCTCCATCTCCGCGGCGACCGCCGCGACGGAGGCGACCGCATAGGCGACGTGATGGAACCCCTCGCCTCGCTCCGCCAGCCAGTCGGCGTGGATGCTCGGGCCGTCGAGAGGCTCGATCAGCTCGTACTGAGGGGATCGGCTGTTCAGGGCGAGCCGGAGCGACCACTCGGCGGCGAGCCCTCGGTACTCGCGCCCCTTGCCCTGCGGGCCGAAGACCCACCCGCGCCACGGGCCGGCCGAGAGCCGGGAGTCGAACTCCCGGACAGCGCGCTCGAGATCACGCACGACGAATGCGATCTGGAAGGGGGCGAGGTTCTCGAGCGAGGGGACGATGCACGTCAGCCTAGGGAACGCCCTCCGACGCGGCGAGCCCTGCTTTCGGCGCGGCAGGCGCGGAGGTACGCTGCCCGCGTGTTCCCGTGGCTCATCTTCGCCGTGGTCGCCGTGCCGCTGGTCGTGATCGGGTTCGCGGCCACACGCCGCAAGACCGCCGCCGGCGAGCACCCCGCGACCGAGGACGCGGAAGAGCGGGCGCGCACCGAGCAGGAGTTCGCCGACGCGGAGGCCTTCGAGGCCGAATGGCGCAAGCAGGACAAGGAGCGCTACCGCCAGGAGCACCTGCCCTAGCCGCCCGGGCTACCGGGACGATTACTGTCTCGCGATGCTGACGAACCGCTCTGCGCCACCCGCCACCGTGACTCCCGTGCTCGTCTATCCGGACGTGCGGGCGGCGGTGGCGTGGCTGGAGGCGGCGTTCGGATTCGAGGAGCGGGTGCGGATCGGCGAAGGGCACCGGGCCCAGCTCCGCGCCGGGCCGGACGGCGCCGTCGTGGTCGCCGAGCCCGGTGGCGACCGGGTCGTCCCGGCCGGCGGCGGGTCGGCACATCTGATCAAGGTGCGCGTGGAGGACGTGGACGCGGCCTTCGCCCGTGCCTGCGACCAGGGGGCGCAGGTCGTCGAGCCGTTGACGACCTGGGGGTACGGCGAGCGATCCTGCCAGCTGGAGGATCCGGCCGGGCACCGGTGGGAGCTGACGCAGACGGTGCGTGACGTCGCGCCCGAGGAGTGGGGCGGCACCGCGGTCGCGCCCTGGTAGGGAGTGCAGACCGGCTCAGGCGACGCGGCTCGGCCGGCCAAAGCGGTAGCGCAGCCACAGGCTGCCACTCGACGTCGGCGCCGCTTCGAGAAGGCTCAGCTCCACACGATCCGGCAGCCCCTCGAAGAGCCGTGGCCCGACCGGGTCGAGGACGCGTCCCACGGCGAGGCACAGCTCGTCGACCAGGCCGGCTGCGAGAAGCCGGCCCGCGCTCAGCGCTCGCAGAGCGCCTTGAACGAGGCGTACTGCCTGGGCACGTCTCGGCGGATCACGGGCGCGAGCAGCGGAAACACCACCTTGAGCACCCCTTTGGGACGGAAGTCGAAGTCGCTCTCGAGCTCCGTGCCCTCGCCCGTGGGCGTCAACGTGCACGCGATCGTCAGGTCGGGCTTTCCGCTCGCCTCGAAGACGAGCCGCGACGGCCGGTCGTAGCTCGTGATCGTCACGTCGTAGGGCGTGCCGCCGTTGACGACGGCGAACCGCGACCCTGGCCCGATCGGCTCGGGGCTCCGCAGCTCCGCCCGGCTGACCCGGCTGTTCCACTTCGTGTCGTTGCGCAGGTCGGCCAGCGTGTCGAAGACGTCCTCGGGCGGACGGGCGATCCGGGTCTTCGCGGTGACGCGCACCGCGCGATCCTACCCCGGCCTCCCCGACGGTCCCGAAGGCCCCGAGCCGCTAGGACGAGAAGGCCGGCGCGTACCGGAAGCGCCCTGCGAGGGACTCCGTGTACGCGGTCAGAGGCCGGGCCTGGAAGGCATCTCCCCAGTCCGGCTCCGGGGCCAGCACGGCCAGCTCCCTGGCCGGGCGGAACCCGAAGCGGCTGTAGTACTGCGGCGCGCCGAGCAGAACGACCAGCGGAACGTCCGCGGCGTCGGCGGCGGCGAGCAGCGCGTCCATCAGGGCGCTCCCGATGCCGGCGCCCTGCTGGTCCGGCAGGACGCCGATCGGCCCCACGGCGACAAC
>DASSQK010000220.1:0-11238 GCA_035702555.1 Gaiellaceae bacterium
AGCGTGAGGACGTCGAAGCCGAGCGAGGCCACGACCGACTTCGCGAGCGAGGCCGGTGGGAGGTGCCGCGCCGCGTTGATCAGACGGTTCCTCGAGCCCCAGTAGAGCCGCGTCGCCGAGCGCTGCGGGCCCGACGCGTGGCCGTACTC
This sequence comes from Gaiellaceae bacterium, assembly GCA_035702555.1. Taxonomy (GTDB): domain Bacteria; phylum Actinomycetota; class Thermoleophilia; order Gaiellales; family Gaiellaceae; genus AC-32. Next base: position 150 of record DASSQK010000220.1, read on the forward strand.
GTGCCGCATCGCGCTGCCCGGGTGAAGGACGATCCGGCCCGGCACGCGCAGGCAGTAGTCGGCCTCTTCGCCGTACATGAAGAACGGCTCGTAGAAGCCGCCCAGGTCGAGGAACTCCCGCCGCCGCACCATCATCAGCGCGCCCGTCGCCGCGGGGACGTCGATCGGACCGCCCGGCGCAGCCGACCGCGGGAGCATGTCGAGGCGGCCGACGACAGCGGTGTTCGGCGCGATCGCGAGACCGGCCGCCTGGATCACCTCGCCGTCCGACGAGAGCAGGAGGCCCGTCGCGATCGAGACCGTCGGGTCGTCGAGCAGCGCGGCCAGCGGCTTGTCCCAGCCCGGCTCGACCTCGCCGTCGAAGTTGACGAACGCGAGCAGCCGCCCCGACGCCGCCTCGGCGCCGCGGTTGCAGCCGACGCAGAAGCCGACGTTCTCCTCGATGCGCAGCGCCCGGGCCTTGTCCCACGCGTCCTCGACGCCCTCCCAGCTCCCGTCGGCCGAGCCGGAATCGACGACCACGCACTCCACGTCCTCCGCGACGGTGTTCTCCGCGAGCGCGCGCAGCGTCGCCGGCAGGCAGCCGGCGCCGTTGTGGTTGACGAGCACGACCGAGAGCTCCACGGAGGCGGGTTATAGCGGCACGCCCGCCGAAGGGGCCGACGAAGTAGATTCACGCGATGTCTCAGGGCGACTGGTCCGGCCGTCGCGTCCTCGTCACCGGCGCGGGCGGCTTCATCGGCAGCCACCTCGCGGAGCGGCTGGCGGCGGCCGGCGCCGAGGTGCGCGCGTTCGTGCGCTACACCTCGCGCGGCGACCACGGCTGGCTCGAGGACGTCGCACCCGACGCCGCCCAGGCGATCGAGGTCTTCCGCGGCGACCTCGCCAACCCGGAGGCGGTGCTCGGGGCGATGAGCGGCTGCGAGGCGGTCTTCCACCTCGGCGCGCTGATCCCGATCCCGTACTCGTACCGCCACCCGCGGGAGTTCGTGACCGCCAACGTCGAGGGCACGCTGAACGTGCTCGAGGCCGCGCGCCGCGAGGAGCCGGCGCGGATCGTGCACACCTCGACGAGCGAGGTCTACGGGACCGCCCAGCGCGTCCCGATCGACGAGGAGCACCCGCTGCGCCCGCAGTCGCCGTACGCGGCCTCGAAGGTCGGCGCCGACCAGCTCGCGCTTTCCTACCAGCGCTCATTCGGCACGCCGGTCGTCGTCGCGCGGCCCTTCAATACCTACGGCCCGCGTCAGAGCGCCCGCGCGGTGATTCCGACGATTGCGACGCAGGCGCTCGCCCGCTACGTCGTCGAGCTCGGCGCGACCGCGCCAACGCGGGACTTCCTCTACGTCGAGGACACGGCCGCGGGGATCGTGGCCTGCGCGGAGGCCGACGGCGTGGAGGGCGAGGTGGTCAACCTCGGCACGGGCAGCGAGATCACGATCGGCGAGCTCGCCGAGCGGATCCTGCGGCTCGCCGGCCGCGACGTCCCGGTCTCGCTGGACGAGCAGCGCCTGCGCCCGCCCGACAGCGAGGTCGAGCGGCTCGTCGCCGACGTCACCAAGGCGCGGCGCCTGCTGGACTGGGAGCCGCGCGTCGATCTCGACGAGGGTCTGCGGCGCACGATCGCGTGGCTGTCGCGCTCGCTCGAGGGCTACAAGCCGTCGCTCTACAACGTCTGAAGCAGGCCGTCGATCACGGCCTCCACCTGCTCGGCGGAGAGACCGCCGAACAGCGGGAGCGTGAGCAGGCGGCCGGCGACGGCATCCGTCTGCGGGAGCGGCCGCGTCGCGGTCGAGCGGTAGGCGCTGAAGCGGTGGATCGGCGGGTAGTGCACGCTGGTCTGGATCCCCTCGTCCGCCAGCGCCGAGCGCACCCGGTCGCGGTCGACGCCCTCCGGCAGCAGCACGACCGCCAGGTGGTGCGACGGCTCGCTGCCCTCCTCGTGCGCGAACGGCAGCTCGAGGCCGTTCGTTCCGTGCAGCGCCTCGCGGTAGCGGGCGACGACCGCGCCGCGGGCGGCGTTCTCCCGCGGCAGCCGGCGCAGCTGCACGAGGCCGACCACTGCGCGCACCTCGTCGAGCCGGTAGTTGAACCCCGGCAGGACGACGTCGTAGCCCGAGGCGTGGCCGCGGTGGCGGTCCCAGGTGAGCGTCGTCATCCCGTGCGAGCGCAGCAGCCGCAGCCGGGCCGCGAGGTCGTCGTCGTCGGTGACCAGCATCCCGCCCTCGCCCACCGGCAGGTTCTTGTTCGAGAAGAAGCTGAAGCAGCCGACCGCGCCGATCGTCCCGCACGCCCGGCCGCGGTAGGTCGCGCCGGGCGCGTGGGCGGCGTCCTCGATCACCGTGAGGCCGCGGGCCTCCGCGATCTCGAGCACGGCATCCAGGTCGCACGGATGCCCGCCGTAGTGCAGGACGACCACGGCCTTCGAGCGCTCGGTCAGCGCGGCCTCGAGGTCGCGAGTCGAGAGGTTCAGGTCGCCGGGGCCCCCGATGTCGCAGAAGACCGGCGCCGCCCCCGCGTGGACGATCGTGTTCGCGGCGGCGACGAAGTTGAGCGAGGGCACGACGACCTCGTCACCGGGCCCGCAGCCGGTCGCGAGCAGCGCGAGGTGGAGCGCGGCGGTGCCGTTGGCGACCGCGATCGCATGCCGCGCGCCGGTGAACTCCGCGAAGGCCCCCTCGAGCTCCTCGACCCGTGGGCCCATGCTCCACCAGCCCGAGCGGACGACCTCGAGCACGGCCTCGACGAGCTCGTCGCCGACGACCACGTCGGCGAGCGGCACACGCCAGCGGGCTTCCGTCAAGCGCCTACCGCTGTGCCCACGCGAGCTCGTTCGCGACCCGCTCGACGTCGGCGTCGACCATCAGCTCCACCAGCTCGCGGAAGCTCGTCCGCGGCTCCCAGCCGAGCTCGCGCCGCGCCCTCGCGGCTCCGCCGACCAGGTGGTCGACCTCGGCCGGCCGCAGGAACAGCGGGTCGACCACGACGTGCTTCTCCAGCTCGAGGCCGGCGCGCTCGAAGGCGATCTCCGCGAACTCGCGCACCGAGTGCTCCTCGCCCGTCGCCACCACGTAGTCGGACGCCTCGTCCTGCTGCAGCATCAGCCACATCGCCTCGACGTAGTCGCGCGCGAAGCCCCAGTCGCGCTTCGCGTCGAGGTTCCCGAGCCGCAGCTCGTCGGTGAGCCCGTGCTTGATGCGCGCCACCCCGTCGCTGATCTTGCGCGTGACGAACTCCAGCCCGCGGCGCGGCGAGTTGTGGACGACCAGCCGCCCGACCCCGGCGCAGAGCTTGCCGCTCGCGGTCTCGAGGTCGAACACCCACGCGTCGTCGCCCGGGATTGCGTCGCGGACGCGCCGAACCTCGTTCGGAGGCTTGCGGAGATGCTGCCCCTTCGCCCCCACCCGTACGGCGGAGGCGAGGTTCAGCTGGTAGTACGGCACTCCGTTGCGCTGCTCCACGTAGACCGAGGACGGCCGCCCCGTGAGATGGAAGAGCCAGCAGAGACCGAGGGCGAGCACAGGACTGTTCGTCTTGACGGACATGCCGTTTCCGCGCTTCAAGCCGTCGCCGGCGTAGTGGGCGCCGAGGAACGCCTCCTGCGCCTCGGCCTCCGCGTTGAGCACGACGGGCGGGACCTGCTTATGACCCGACCGCGTGTACAGCTGCGAGCGCAGCCATTGCCCTATCCCCGCGACGCCCTGGAAGTTCAGCGCCATGACTCGTCGCGCCGGGTTCCAGCCGGACTGGCCTTCCCATTCGCGCGAGGCTCCGAGGAACAGCTGCGACCAGAGCTGGGCTACATGAGCGCGAAGAATCGCGTCGTTGTTCGTGAACCGGATGCTCCCCCCGTCCGCCGAGACGTAGCCATCGGCCGCCAGATAGCCGAGGAGCTCGGCCATCGGAGAGGACACAACGGTCCATCCCGACGCATCGGGAAGGTCGTCGGCGAGAGCCAGCCGGTCCCCCTCGTTGACGTGTGCGGCCGGGAGCTCCTCGAAGTCCTCGTCCAGGAGGCGGTGGTGAGCGGTGACGTCCACAACGCCTGCGCGACTCTCGACAGACAGGAGCCTGTGATCGGGATCGCCGTTCCTCCGGCGAAGGGCGGTCACCGCCGTCACCTGCGTCCAGTCGTCACCGTCCCAGACCTCGAGAAACCCGCGCGGCTCGAATGGCTGAACCGACGGCCCCTTGTGTCGCAGCGGAACGAGATCCTCGACCGTCTTCACCGCGATGACGCCGTCCTCACGGACGAGCATCGGGGTGCGATTCGACAGGCACTCGTGGTTGAACAAAATTCCGGAGACCGCGAAGAGCCCGTACGACTCGCGGTAGTTGACCGTGATGTGGTGCCCGTAGACCTTCGCGACGCCGTAGGGCGAGCGCGGGTGGAACGGCGTCAGCTCCGTCTGCGGGATCTCGCGCACCTTGCCGAACATCTCCGACGAGGACGCCTGGTAGAAGCGGATCTCGGGGTCGACGGCGCGGATCGCCTCGAGCACCCTCGTCACGCCGACCGCCGTGAACTCGGCCGTCAGCACGGGCTGGTTCCAGGAGGTCGGAACGAAGCTCTGCGCGGCGAGGTTGTAGACCTCGTGCGGCCGCGCCTGACGGAGGGCCGCGTCCAGCGACGGCGGGTCGAGCAGGTCGCCCTGGAGCAGCGTCAGCCGGTCGACGAGGTGCGCGATCCGCTCGACGTTCTCCGTCGACGCGCGGCGCGTCATCCCGTACACCTCGTAGCCCTTCTCCAGCAGGAGCTCGGCGAGGTACGACCCGTCCTGGCCGGTGACACCGGTGATCAACGCGCGCCGGTCGTTCACGAAACCGTCTCCAGCGCGCGCGCCGCGTTCAGCGCGTCCGCGAGGGTCTGCTCCAGCGGGATCTGCGGACTCCAGCCGGTCGCGGCTCGCAGGCGGGAGGGGTCGCCGGAGATCCGCTGGATGTCGGCGGGCCGCAGACGGCTGGGATCGCGCTCGACCTCGACCGGCACCTCAGTGAGCGCGACGAGCAGCTCGACCACACGCGCAATCGTCACGGCCCGGCCGGACGCGACGTTGTACGTCCCGGCGGGAACCTCGGGGTCGAGCAGCGCGCGGTAGGCGCGGCAGACGTCGCGCACGTCGAGAATGTCGCGCTCCGCCGAGAGATCGCCGACGAGCAGCGTGCCGCCGCCCTCGGCCTCGAGGCGCGCGAGCTGGCGCGTCCACGAGCCGACGGCGAAGCGCTCGTCGCGCCCCGGTCCCTCGTGGCTCGTGGCCCGCGTGACGACGACGTCGAGGCCGGAGAAGGCGCACGCGAGCTCCGCGGCCGCCTTGCTCGCCGCGTAGGGCGAGACCGGGCGCACCGGCTCGTCCTCGGGAGTCGGGATCCTCGCCGCGTTCCCGTAGACGTCGCACGTCGAGGCGACCAGCACCCGCGCCTCCCGCCGCTCGGCGCGAACCGCCTCGAGCACGTTCACGGTGCCGTCCACGTTCACGCGCCACGAGCGGAAGGCGTCCTCCCATGACGCCGCGACCGAGGACTCCCCGGCGAGATGGACGACCGCGCCGGCGCCGCGCACCGCGGCGGCGAGCGCGCCGGCGTCGCGCACGTCGCCCTCGTACGGGACGAAGGCCTCGCCCAGCTCCGCGCGCAGGTGGCCGCCGACGAAACCGGCCGCGCCGGTTACGAGGACGCGCTCCACCTCAGTACGCGCCGCGGCCGCTGAGAACCGCGGGAACCGTCTTGGCGAGGATCGAAACGTCGAGCCAGATCGACCAGTTCTCGAGGTAGAAGAAGTCGAGCCGGACGAGGTCGTCGAAGCCGAGGTTCGAGCGGCCCGAGATCTGCCACAAGCCGGTCACGCCCGGGAGGACGAGGTAGCGCTTGCGGTGCCAGGCCTCGAGGCGCTCGTAGTCGCGCAGCGGAAGCGGGCGCGGGCCGACGAGGCTCATCTCGCCGCGCAGCACGTTCCAGAGCTGCGGGATCTCGTCGAGGGAGAACCGCCGCAGCACGGCGCCCACGCCGGTGACGCGCGGGTCCTCGCGGATCTTGAACAGCGGGCCGTCCGCCTCGTTGGACCCCTCCAGCTCGGCCTGCTGCCCGGCGGCCTCCTCGTGCATGGTGCGGAACTTCAGCATCCCGAACTCGAGCTCCCCCAGGCCGACGCGCCGGTCGCGGTAGAAGACGGGGCCGCGCGAGCTCAGCTTCACGGCCGCCGCGATCGCGAGCCAGAGCGGCAGCCCCAGCACGAGCACGAGCGCAGAGACGAGCAGGTCGAACCCCCGCTTGACCACCCAGTCCATGCCGACGAACGCCGGCGGGCGCAGCTCGAAGAGCGGGATGCCCTGGCCCGGGACGAACTCGACGCGCTGGGTCAGCAGCTCCGTCGCCTTCGGCGCGATGCGAACCTCGACGCCGCGGCGGTGCGCCGCGTCGACGATCTCCAGCAGCTCGCGGTCGCGGAAGTCGGAGTCGGTGAGGATCAGCTCGTCGACGCGCTCGACGTCGAGGACGGCCGGGAGATCGCGCACGTTCCCGAGCACCGGCAGCGAGACGCCGTCGGGCGACGGCGCGACCGCGCCGACGAAGGCGTAGTCGATCCCGCTGCGGCCCTCGCCGAGCGCGGCGTGCAGGTGGTTCACGTTCTCGCCCGAGCCCACGAGCAGCGCATGGCGCCTGACGCCGACGCTGCGCAGCACCTCGCCGGTGACCAGCTCGTAGCTGGCCCGCAGGGCGGCGATCGTGAGGGCGCAGAGCGCGACCGCGGTGGGCGCGAGCCCGTAGGTCGTGAACGCGTGCCCCGTGCCGACCGCGAACGCGAGCGTGATCAGCGCGATGATGATCAGCGACGAGAGCACGCGCCCGAACCCGGGCCGCCGCTCGCGCTCCTGGTAGAGGCCGGCCTGGGAGAAGACCAGGACGGTGACGAGGATCAGGAACGGCAGCCAGTCCGTCTCGATCCGCCAGAGGACGCCCCAGAGGACCGGCTCGCGGCCGTAGTACAGCTCGCGAGCCACGAGCGCGGCGTAGATGCCGAGCACGAGCCCGCCGACGTCGACGCAGACGAGGGCGGCGATGCTCGCCAGGCGTCTCGCCGCGACGAGCAGCTGCGCGCGGGTGAGGAGGAACGGCGCACCGGCCCGGATGTCGCTGACGATCCGGGCCGGCTCGTCGTCACCCGCAGCGGGGGCGGGGATTCGCGCCCTCCCCCGCTGCGAAGTCCTCGTTGCCACCTGCCTAGTGTGGCAGGCGCCGGAACGCGTTGTACGCCGGCTTCTTCTTCCCGCCGGCCGTGAACAGGCCGGACTGCCAGCCGCCGAGGCGCCCCTCGTCGCGAAGCAGGAACCAGAGCATCATCGTGACCCTCGGGTTCTTGCGCGCGATCTTGTACGCCTGCGTCAGGTACTTCGCCTGCCTGACCCACGAGACGCCGAACAGCCGGTCCGGCGGACGGGTCTGGTAGCCGTACTCCGTGATCCACAGCTTCTTGCCGCCGTAGTAGTGGCCGAGGAGCCTCGTGAGCACGCCCAGGTTCGCGAGCGTGATCGTCTGCTTGCCCTTCGGCATCGTCGTCGGCGACTCCCGCGGGCTGCCGTAGTACGGATGGTGCGCGTAGACGTCGAAGTCCCGCTTCTTCAGGCCGTACTTGTGGATCGCGTTCAGGAACGCGATCGGCGAGATCGACGGCCGCCGGCTCCGCGCCGCATTGTTGCCGCGCGGGTCGGTCGCACCGCACGCGACGACCTGCTTGCTCAGGTGCGAGGCGTGGATGCCCTGGTGGACGGCTCGGCAGATGCCGACGTAGTTGCGGGCGGCGATCGGGATGTAGCGCCGCTTGCCGACCTTCTGCCACTGCGGGCTCAGGAAGAGCGGGTTGTTCGGCTCGTTCCAGGCCAGCCACTTCCGCACCCTCGGCAGCGTGGTGCCGTCGTCGCGCTTGAACTTGCCGCTGTAGCGCTTGGCAGCAGCGAGCGCGAAGTAGCGCAGGCTGCTCATCCTGGCCGGGGCGCGGTTGACCCCCTTCTTCTTGCCCTGCGCCCAGCGCGGGGTGCCGTAGACCGTGAACACGACCTGGATCTTCTTGTCCGCCGCGTTCAGCACGGCGCGGTCGTACGTCGACCAGTCGTACGCGGGATCGGCCGGGTCGGTCGGCGTGGTCGGCTTCTTCCGCGCGATCAGGTTCCAGTCCAGGTTCAGGCGGATGATCTGCGCCCGCAGCTTCGCGAGCGTGTCGAAGGTCTTGTCCGGCGCGGCGAGCGGCTGCACCGGGTCGTAGATCCCCACGAGCATCCCGCGCGCGGCCTGGGCCTGGTCGGCCCTGACGGTCGCGGCGAGGCCGCAGAGCAGGATCGTTATCAGGGCGATGCTGGATTTTCTAAACGCCAAGTGGCTCCCTCCTGAGGCTCGGCAGCATGCGCCGGAGCCCCTCCTCGAGTTGGATCTCGGGCTCCCAGCCCAGCACCTGCCTGGCTCGGGTGATGTCGGGCTGGCGAACCTGCGGATCGTCCACGGGCAACGCCTCGTAGACGATCTCGCTCTTCGAAGACGTGACTTTGATGACTGTTTGCGCAAGCTCCAGAATCGAAAACTCGTTGGGGTTGCCCAGGTTGACGGGCAGGTGCTCGTCGCTCTCGGCGAGCAGGTGGAGACCGCGGATCAGGTCGTCCACGTAGCAGAAGCTCCGCGTCTGCTCGCCGCGGCCGAACACGGTGATCGGCGCGTTCTCGAGCGCCTGCCGCACGAAGGTCGGGATCGCGCGGCCGTCGTGCGAGCGCATGCGCGGCCCGTAGGTGTTGAAGATCCGCACGATCGACGTGTCGACGCCCTGCTGGGTGTGGTACGCCATCGTCAGCGCCTCGGCGTACCGCTTGGCCTCGTCGTACACGCCGCGCGGCCCGATCGGGTTCACGTTCCCCCAGTAGCTCTCGGGCTGCGGGTGCACCTGCGGGTCTCCGTAGACCTCGCTGGTCGAAAACAGCAGGAAGCGAGCGCGCTTGAACTTCGCGAGGCCGAGCGCGTTGTGCGTCCCGTACGAGCCGGTCTTCAACGAGTGCAGCGGCTGGCGCAGGTAGTCGATCGGGCTCGCCAGTGCCGCGAGGTGGTAGACGACGTCCACCGGCTCGTCGACCTCCAGGTGGAAGATGACGTCGTGGTTCATGAACACGAACGCGTCGTCGCGCAGATGCTCGAGGTTCTCGAGCGAGCTCGATTCGAGGTTGTCGACGCAGATGACGCGATTCCCCTGCTTCAGCAGGTACTCGCAGAGGTGGGAGCCGAGAAAACCGGCTCCGCCGGTGACGACAGCAGTAGGCATTCGAGTGATGGTATCGGCCTCCCAAGCCGGATTCGGGGCTTTCGGCCGGGCCTTACGAAGTTCTTACGCCGGCCGCGGCAACGGCACGCGAAGGGGCGCCGATCGGGCGCCCCTTCGCGCTGTGGTCGTCCTCGAGTTACTTCTTGAGCTTGAAGAACGCCTCCAGCGTGGACCCGTCGGCGAGGGTCACCCACGCGCGGTAGCAGGAGTCGCCGGTCACATTCGGCGTCTTCCAGTTCTGGATCCACTGACCGGCCGTTCCGTCGTAGCGGAGGCTCGTGCTGCCGGTCGTCGTGAAGTCGACCGGATCCTCACTGGTGGCGTCGGTGCAGACGTTCAGCTTGGCGGCGCCGAAGGCCGTCGCGAGGTTCGCCCCCGGGAAGGCATCGGCCGTCGTCTTCTCGACCGTTCCCGCGAAGACGTTGAACTTCAGCGGAACCGTGGAGCCGCCCTTCGCTGAGTTCCAGTCCATCGTGCTCGGCTTGACCGTCGGGGTGATCCCCGGCGCCGCCGTGAAGAGCGAATGGGCCGCGTCGGCGCCGACCGGCGCGTAGAAGCCCCTCCCGGCGGCGTTCCAGGCCAGGATGCTCGCCGTCGTCGTGGGCTGCGTGAGGCTGTAGTTCCCGCTCGCGCCCCCGGAGAGGGTCAGGCCCGAGATCGTCACCGTCCAGGTGCCGACCCCGGGATTCGCGAACGTCCCGGCAGCGGCGCCCGTGTTCAGCGCGACCGCGTCGGGCGAGATGACGCCCACCAGCGCCGCAGCGCTGAGGTTCAGCGACGCCGTGCTGTTCCCGTCGAAGACCTTGTCGGAGGCGGTGATGCCGCTGACCGTGAGGCCCTTCTTCGTGATCGTGCCGGCCGCGGTGTGGGTCGTGACGGCGTAGTTGCCGCCCGAGTTCCCGTCGTTGACGGTGTACCCGGTGACGACGAGCGTGCTCCCGTTCGGGCCGAGCACGTCCTTCGACTGGAACGCCTGGGTCTTGCCGGTCACCGTGTCGCCGGTCTGGAGGCCGGCCACGGTCGGCGTTCCGGTCGAGCCCGTGTTCCCGTCGTAGGTCTTGCTGTCGCCGACAGCCGAGATGTGCAGGGCCGCCGTGCTGATCGTGCCGGTCGCCGCGTGGGCGTGGACGTGGTAGTCGCCGCCGGAGTTGCCGTCGTTGACGGTGTACGCGGTCACGGCGAGCGTGCTCCCGTTGGCGCCGAGCACGTTCTTCGACGCGAAGGCCTGCGTCTTCCCGGTCACCGTGTCGGTGCCCTGGAGGCCGCTGACCGTGGGGACGCCTGCCGAGCTCGTCGTGCCGTCGTAGACCTTGCTGTCGGCCACGGCGGCGATGTCGAGGTCGGCGGCGTCGATGTCGGCCGTCGTCGCAGCCGAGCCCGAGGTCAGCCGGTAGTCGGCCTTGTCGTCCCCGGTCAGGGCAACGTCGGCGCTGACGCTCTTGCCGGCGCCGGCGTGCTTGTTCGCGAAGTGGCCATTCGAGCCGGCGCAGCCGACTGCGTCGGGCGAGACGACGCCGTGACCGCCGGCCTGGGCCTCGAGCGAGCAGCTGTCGATCGTGGCGCCGTCGTTGCCGTCGTAGGTCTTGCCGGCGGCGGTGATCGAGGCCGTCACGTCGCGCCTGTCGATCGCCGCCGTGGTCGTGGCCGAGCTCGAGCCGAGCTGGTAGTCGGCCTTGTCGTCGCCGGTCAGGGCGACATCCGCGCCGACGCTCTTGTCGGCGCCGGCGTGCTTGTCGGCGAAGTGGCCGTTGGAGGCCGCGCAGCCTACGGCGTCGCCGGAGATGACACCGTGGT
>DASSQK010000221.1:0-11694 GCA_035702555.1 Gaiellaceae bacterium
GCCATCGAGCCCGCGGCGGCCGACGACCCGAACAGCGAGCGGCCGAAGCGCGCGCCCTCCTCGTCGGCCCAGTTGACGAGCCGCACCGTCGCGGCCGGCTCGCCCTCCTCGGCCAGGCGCCGCACGACCTCGACCCCGGCGACGACGTTCAGCGCGCCGTCGAGCCAGCCGCCGTTCGGCACCGAGTCGATGTGGCCGCCGATCAGCACCGCGCGCTCGGACCGACCGCGCAGCGTCCACCACTGGTTCCCCGCCTCGTCGATCTGCTCCTCGAGCGGCAGGCCGTCGAGCTTCTCCCGCAGCCATCCGCGCGCCCGCTCCCACGTCTCCGTCCACGCGACCCGCTGCGCGCCGTCCTCGTCGCCGGTCAGCTCCCGCAGCTCCTTCAGCTCGGCGACGGTTCTCGCGGGATCGAGCGGCACGGCGCGATGCTAACCGGCTGCAGCCGAGTGTGGTAAGCATCCCGCCGATGGCTTCCGTTGCCGTCGACCGCACGACGACACCGAGGATCGGGGCGATACACGGGCTGCGGCGGGTGGCGCTCGTCGTGGCCGGGATCGCGGTCTTCTGGGCCCTCTGGGAGGCCTACCTGTGGTTCGGCAAGACGGTCGGGATCACGTGGCCGTTCCCCGTGAACGAGACCAACATGCCGCACATCCACGAGATGCTGAACGCGCTCACGAAGCCGTTGCAGCCGGGCGGCCCGCCGCTGATCCAGCTCGAGTGGCACTGGGCGCTGTTCACGATGAAGGAGGCGCTGCTCGGCTTCGTGATCGGCGGCCTCGTCGGGTTCGGGCTGGCCGTGCTGCTCGCGCACTCCGTGGTCCTCCGGCGCGGCCTGCTGCCGTACATCGTGGTCTCGCAGACGGTGCCGATCCTGGCGGTCGCGCCGATGGTGGTCGTCGGCCTCGGCACGAAAGGCGTGACGCCGTGGGTCTCCGTCTCGGTCATCGCCGCCTACCTGACCTTCTTCCCGGTGGCGATGAACACGCTGCGCGGCCTGCTCTCGCCGCGGCCGCGCGACCTCGAGCTGATGCGCTCCTACGCCGCCGACCGCCGCAGCGTGCTCCGGAAGCTGCGGCTGCCCGCCTCGCTCCCGTTCGTCTTCTCGGCGCTGAAGATCTCGGCGACCGCGAGCGTGATCGGGGCGATCATCGGAGAGACGCCCGCCTCGATCCAGGACGGCCTCGGCGGCGCCATCGTCAACTTCAACCAGTACTACGCGACCGGCCCCGAGCGGCTCTGGGCGACGAACATCATCTGCGCAGCGCTCGGCTTCGTCTTCTTCGGCGTCGTCGTCCTGGTCGAGCACCTCGTGCTGCGCCGGGCCCCGGAGCACGTCGTATGAACGACCGGCCAGCCGTCTCGATCCAGGGCGTCTCGAAGGAGTTCGGCTCCGGCGTGACCGCGCTCAGCGGGATCGATCTCGACGTCCGCCCCCGCGAGCTCATCTCGCTGATCGGCCCCTCGGGCTGCGGCAAGTCGACGCTGCTGCGGATCATCGGCGACCTGATCGACCCCTCGGCCGGCGTCGTCGAGGTGAACGGCAAGCCGGCCCCCCGCGCGCGCGTCGACCACGACTACGGGATCGTCTTCCAGGAGGCGGTGCTCTACGACTGGCGCACCGTCGGCAAGAACATCGCGCTGCCGCTGGAGCTGCTGCGCTGGAGCCGCGAGAAGCGCGCAGCCCGGGTGGAGGAGCTCGTGCGGCTCGTCGAGCTCGAGGGGTTCGAGGACCACCACCCGTGGCAGCTCTCGGGCGGGATGCAGCAGCGCGTGGCGATCGCGCGAGCGCTCTCCTTCGAGCCGGCGCTGCTGCTGATGGACGAGCCGTTCGGCGCGCTCGACGAGATGACGCGCGAGCGCCTGAACATGGAGCTGCTGCGGATCTGGGAGGCGAGCGGCTCGACGATCGTGTTCGTCACGCACTCGATCGCGGAGGCGGTCTTCCTCTCCACGCGCGTCGTCGTGATGTCGCCTCGGCCCGGGCGGATCGCGGACGTGGTCGAGATCGACCTGCCCTACCCGCGGACGGCGGATACGCGCGAGGAGCCGCGCTTCTTCGAGCTCGTCACCCACGTGCGCGAGCGCCTCGCCGGCCGCGGCGCCCAGGTCGAGCCAGAGCTCGCCGAGGAGGCGCAGTGAGCCGTCGCTTGCGATGGCGCCCTCAGGTCGAGCGGGCTTTGCTCGCTCGACCGTCTGCGTTGCCGACCGGGAACGCCGGCCGTCAGGAGAGGTCGCTTTGAGCGTCGCCCTGCGCCGCCGCGCCGTCGACTGGGGGCCGCCGCTCGTCGTCTTCGCGGTCGGGATCCTGTCCTGGCAGCTGCTCGTGGTGGCGTTCAACGTGCAGGAGTTCCTGCTGCCGAAGCCGACGCAGATCGCGCAGACGCTCTGGGACGAGCGCAGCTCGCTCTGGCACGCCGGGATCTACACGTTCAAGGAGGCGCTCGGCGGCTTCGCGATCGGTTCGAGCCTCGCGATCGCGGTCTCGCTCGTGTTCGCCGCCTTCCGCCCGGTGGGGACGGCGTTCATGCCGTTCGCGGTCGCGGCGAACGCGGTGCCGATCATCGCGTTCGCGCCGATCATGAACAACTGGTTCGGCCTGCTGAACCCGTTTTCGAAGATGGCGATCGCCGCCGTCCTGTGCTTCTTCCCGGTGCTGATCACCACGCTGCGCGGCCTGACCTCGGTCGACCCGCGCGCGATCGAGCTGATGCGCTCCTACGCCGCGGGCCAGGCCTCGACCTTCCGCCGCGTGCGGATCCCGGCCTCCTTGCCCCACATGTTCGCCGGGCTGAAGATCGCGAGCGTGCTCTCGATGATCGGCGCGATCGTGGGCGAGTACTTCGGCGGGCCGACGACCGCGCTCGGGGTGACGATCCTGAACGCGTCGGCCTACACGAACTTCTCGCTGGCCTGGGCCGGGATCGTGCTGGCCAGCGCCTTCGGCATCCTCTTCTACGGCGCGGTCGCGCTCGCCGAGCGGCTGACCACCTCGTGGGACCCTTCGCGCCGGGACTTCCACGCGGGTTGAAAGCGGTTCAGAATGGCGCGACCGGATCGGGGTCGTCGAACACGAAGGGAGAACGGATGAGTCGCAGGTTCCTGCTCGCGGCGCTGGTGGTGCTCGTGAGCGTGCTGGTCGCCGGCTGCGGAGGCGGTGGCAGCAAGTCCTCGGAGAGCGAGACCGGGGGCGGAGGCGCCAAGAAGAAGGTGACGCTCCAGCTGAAGTGGGTCACCCAGGCGCAGTTCGCCGGCTACTACGCCGCGAAGGCCAAGGGGTACTACGACGAGGAAGGCCTCGACGTCAACATCAAGGTCGGCGGCCCGAGCATCACACCGGAGCAGGTCGTGCTAGGCAAGCAGGCCGACTTCGGCATCGACTGGCTGCCGAGCCTCCTGGCCGCGCGCGACAACGGCCAGAACCTCGTCAACATCGCGCAGGTCTTCGGCAAGAGCGGGATGACCGAGCTGACCTGGAAGGACTCCGGGATCACGACGATCCCGCAGATGCGCGGCAAGAAGGTCGGGGTCTGGTGCTGCGGCAACGAGAACGAGCTCTACGCCGCGCTGAACAAGAACGGCATGAACCCGAAGTCGGATGTCACGATCGTCAACCAGCCGTTCAGCATGGACCTGTTCCTGAACAAGCAGGTCGACGCGGCCGCCGCGATGACCTACAACGAGCTCGCGCAGGTGCTCGAGACGAAGAACCCGGCCACGGGCCAGCTCTACAAGCCGAGCGACCTGAACATCATCTCGATGGAGAGCGTCGGCACCGGAATGCTCGAGGACGGCATCTTCGTCCGCGGCGACTGGATCTCGAACAAGGACAACCAGGAGACCGCCAAGAAGTTCCTCGCCGCGAGCTTCAAGGGCTGGATCTACTGCCGAAACCACGTCAACGAGTGCACGCAGATCGTGCTCAACAACGGCCCGACGCTCGGCAAGGGCCACCAGACGTGGATGATGAACGAGATCAACGCGCTCACCTGGCCGGCGCCCAAGGGCATCGGCGTGATGGACAAGGCCGCCTACGACCGGACCGCGAAGATCGCCCAGGATTTCAAGGTGATCAAGAAGGCGCCGAGCCCCGACGCCTACCGCACCGACCTGGCGCAGGACGCGGTCGACGAGCTCACGGCCGAGGGCCAGGACGTGAACGGCAGCGGCTACAAGAAGGCAACCGTCAAGGTCACGCCCAAGGGCTCCTGACCCGGACGTGACCGGATCACGAGGCCTCCCTTTCCGGGAGGCCTCGTTTTCTTCTACCCTCGGCCGGAGCGCAAGAGGAGGAGGGCCGGATGTCAGTACTGATCAAGGGCGGCCGGATCATCACCGCCGCCGACGACTACGTCGCCGACGTCTACGTCGAGGACGAGACGGTGTCGCTGATCGGCGAGTCGCTCGACATGAGCGCCGACAAGGTCATCGACGCGAGCGGGAAGTATGTGCTGCCGGGACTCGTCGACCCGCACACGCACCTCGACATGCCGTTCGGCGGCACGGTCACGATCGACGACGTCGAGTCCGGCCAGACCGCGGCGGCCTTCGGCGGGACGACCTGCCACGTCGACTTCATCATCCAGCCGCAGGGATCGAGCTTCGCCGACGCGATCGCCGACTGGCGCTCGAAGGCGAACGGCAAGCAGGTGATCGACATGGGCTACCACATGGCCGTCACCGACCTGGCCGAGGGCGGCTCGCTCGAGGAGCTCGCCTCGCTGCCGGACGAGGGCATCACCTCCTACAAGCTCTTCATGGCCTACAAGGGCGCGCTGATGGTCGACGACGAGACGCTCTTCCGGACGATGGAGACCGCCTCGCAGACCGGCGCGCTCGTGATGGTCCACGCCGAGAACGGCGACGTGATCGACGTCCTCGTGCGCCAGGCGCTCGAGGCCGGCAACACCGAGCCGCTCTACCACGCGCTCACGCGGCCGCCCGAGGCCGAGGGCGAGGCGACGAACCGGGCGATCCAGCTCGCACACCTCGCCGGCGCGCCGCTCTACGTCGTCCACGTCACCTGCCGCGAGGCCGTCGAGCCGATCGCGGTGGCGCGGGAGAAGGGCTGGGACGTCTGGGGCGAGACCTGCACCCAGTACTTCTTCAACTCGCTCGACGACATCGCCAAGCCCGACTTCGAGGGCGCGAAGTACGTCTACTCGCCGCCGGTGCGCGACAAGGCGAACTGGGAGGTGCTCTGGAACGCCGTCCGCAGCGACGCGCTCTCGGCGATCTCGACCGACCACTGCGCATTCACCTGGGAGGGCCAAAAGACGCTCGGCAAGGACGATTTCTCGAAGATCCCGAACGGCGGGCCTGGGCTCGAGAACCGGCTCCACATGATCCATGAGTTCGGGGCGCGGGCCGGGCGGATCTCGCTGAACCGGATGGTCGAGCTGCTGGCGACGAACCCGGCGAAGCTGTTCGGGCTCTACCCGCGCAAGGGCACGGTGGCCGTCGGCTCCGACGCCGACCTCGTCGTCTTCGATCCGCACAAGAAGCTGACGATCACGGCCGCGAACCAGCACTCGAAGACCGACTACAACCTCTACGAGGGCACCGAGGTGACCGGCTCGCCCGAGGTCGTGCTGCTGCGCGGGAACGTGCTGGTGGAGGGCGACGAGCTCGTCGCCTCGCCGGGGATCGGGCAGTACGTGGCGCGGGCCCGGTTCGGGCAGGAGCTGCGGGCGAGGGACGTCGTCGTATGAGGCGGCTGCTGCTCCTGGCGGTGGTCGTCGGCGCCGCGGTGCTCGCTCCGGCGGCCGCGGCGAAGGTCACGTACTGCGCCCCGACGGGCGACTACTGCACCTCGGCCGCGAAGGTCAGGGGCATCCGCCTCCTGCGGGTGACGAGCTTCGCCTTCACCGGACGCGTGCGGATCTGCGTGCGCGCCCCGAAGGGCGGGCCGGTCTGCCGCTCGTTCCGGCTGGTGAAGTCCCGGGCCGGCACGTACGCGGTCAACATCCGCTGGCGGCGGCACTACCCCGACCGCGGCCCCGGGACCTACCGCGTGTCGTTCTTCCTCGGCACGCAGCAGCTCGGGCCGACTCTCAGCTTCGCGCGATAGCTCCTAGGCGGTCCGGCCGGAGTCGACGGGCTCGCCGGGCTCGTGGGAAGGCGCCAGCACGATCGTGTTCTCGACCGAGAACCACTCGCCCTCGACGCCGTCGGGCCGCGCGGGATCGTCGGCCGGCCGGCGCACGAACTCGCGCAGGAGCGACGGCTTGACCGCGAACACCGCGTCGGCCTCGAGGTACTCGCTGTCGCGGTCGAAGATGTGCGTCGCCAGCGTCCGGTAGCCGGGCGCGCGCACGATCATGTGGATGTGGGCCGGGCGCCAGGGGTGGCGGGCCGTCGCGGCGAGCATCGTCCCCACGGGCCCGTCGTCCGGGATCGTGTACGGCACCGGCCGCACGGCCAGGAACGCGTAGCTGCCGTCGTCGCGCGCCGTGAACCTGCCGCGGAGATGGTCCTCCGGCGCCTCGGGGCTCTGCACCGCGTAGAGCCGGTCGTCGCCGTTCTGCCACACGTCGAGCTCGGCCCCGGCGATCGGCTCGCCGCCCACGCCCAGCACGCGACCGTGAACCCAGGCAGGCGTTCCCGCCGCCCCCTCGGCGATCGACGCGCCGTAGGGCCGCAGCGGCGAGCCCGGCACGTAGAACGGCCCGAGCACCGTCGACTCGGTCGCGCCCGCAGGAAGCGGGTTCGCGAGCGCGTCCACGAGCATCGAGAGCCCGAGGGTGTCCGACCAGAGGATGAACTCCTGGCGCCGGTCGTCGGTGATGTGGCCCGTCTCGGTGAGGATCCGGATGCCCTCCTCCCACTCGCGCTGGGTCAGGCCGACCTCTGCCGCGAACGCGTGCAGGTGGCGCGCGAGGCTCTGGGCGAGGAGGCGGAGCCGCGCGTCCTCGGCGTCCTCGAAGCTCGCGAGCACCGCGGCGGTGACGTCGCCGGGAGCGGTGCGGCCGTTCAGACCGGCGGTTCCGGGTCGTATTGGATGTAGCGACGCACCTCGCGCGCGCGTTCCTCGGAGTGCAGGCGCGCGACGAGGTGCAGCGCCATGTCGATCCCGGCCGAGACTCCCGCGGCGGTGATCACCTGGCCGTTGTCGACGAAGCGGTCGTCCGGGCGCACCTCGATGTCGGCGCCGAGCGTCGGCAGCAGCTCGAGCGACTGCCAGTGCGTCGTCGCCGGCTTGCCGTCCAGCAGCCCCGCCGCGGCGAGCACGAGCGAGCCGGTGCAGACGCTCGCCACGACGCCGCCGCTCCTCGAGACGCCGCGGACCCAGTCGAGCACCGCGTCGTCGCGCAGCTGCGCCCGCGTCCCACGGCCGCCGGGGTAGACGAGCACGTCCAGTGGCGGCGCACCCTCCCACGTCTCGTCGGGCAGCACGCGCAGACCTTTCGCGCACGTGACCACGTCGGCCGAGCGCGCGAGCGTGAACGCGCGGACGCCGTCGTCAGGCCATTGCTCTGCCCACGCGGCCAGCACCTCCCACGGCCCGGCCCAGTCCAGCTCCTCGGCGCCGTCGAACAACGCGACGCCGACGATCACGCCGGAGCTCCCTCGATCACGCTGTGCCCGGCCGAGGTCTCGGTCTCGCCGACGAGCCGGAACCCGGCCTGTTCGTAGAGCGACGCGTACTCGTCGATCGTCCGCTCCCGGCCACCCGGGTTGACCAACATGTTCAGGTCGGAGAACTTGGCTGCCGGCCGCTCGTTCGGCCCTCCCAGCACCCACTCGATCAGGAACAGCCGCCCGTCCGGGGCGATCGCGCGGCGCACGCTCTGCAGGATCGCGACGGCCTCCGCGTCCTCCCAGTCGTGGATGATCGCCTTCAGCACGTAGGCGTCGGCGGCCTCCGGAACGCCGTCGAAGAAGCTGCCGCCCACGGCCTCGCACCGCTCGGGCAGGCTCGCCTCCGCGACCACGTGCGGCTGGTCGAAGAGGATCCCGCGGGCCTGCGGGTTCCGGGCGAGGATCTTGGCGAGCAACGTGCCGTTGCCGCCGCCGACGTCGACGATCACCGAGAAGCGGTCGAAGTCCTGCGCCTCGAGCACCGCGTCGCTCGCGCGGCTCGTGTGGCTCGCCATTGCGCCGTCGAAGAGCGCCGACTCCTCCGGCCGCTCCGCCCGGTACGCCCAGACGTCCTTGCCGTGGACGTACTTGAACGCGTTCTCGCCGGTTTTGATGCTGTGGTCGAGCGCTCCCCAGGCGGCCCAGATCGAGGGAATGCCCGCGAACGCGGCCCAGCCCGCGATCGAGTTCGGATCGTCCGAGCGCAAGGGCTGCCCGAGCTCGGTCAGCTCGAACCGCCTGCCCTCCGCCTCCCGCAGGACGCCGACGGCCGCGAGGGCGCGCAGCAGCCGGTAGAGGGACTGCTCGTCCGCATCCGTCTCGGGCGCAAGCTCGTCGACGGCCCTAGCGCGGTCCCCGATCGCGTCGGCGACTCCGAGCTCTGCGGCGACCTGGATGGCGCGCGCCACCTGGTGGCCGTTCGCGAGGCGGAGCAGTTCCGCCGCCGACGCACTCAACGGGTCTGCGGGAAGCCCAGGTCGACCTTCGACGTGGCCGGGTCGGGCCAGCGCGAGGTGACCACCTTCCCCTGCGTGTAGAACTGGATCCCCTCGGGCCCGTAGATGTGCAGGTCACCGAACAGCGAGCTCTTCCAGCCGCCGAACGAGTAGTACGCGACCGGAACCGGGATCGGCACGTTCACGCCGACCATGCCCGCGTTCACCTCGAACTGGAACTGGCGCGCGACGCCGCCGTCGCGCGTGAAGAGCGCGACGCCGTTGCCGTACGGGTTCTCGTTCACGAGGCGCACGGCCTCCTCGTAGGTGTCGACGCGCGTGATCCCGAGCACCGGGCCGAAGATCTCGTCCTTGTAGACGTCCATCTCGGGCGTGACCTCGTCGAGCAGCGAGACGCCGAGGAAGAAGCCGCCGCCGTCCGGCGCGGTCTCGCGGCCGTCGGCGATCACCTTCGCGCCCTCCTCGCGGCCCTTGTCGATGTAGGAGGCGACCTTGTCGCGGTGCTCCCGCGTCACGAGCGGGCCCATCTCCGAGTCCGGATCGAGCCCGTTGCCCACCTTGACCTTCGGCAGCCGCTCCTGGATCGCGCCGACCAGGTCGTCGGCCGCGTGGCCGACGCAGACCAGCATCGAGACCGCCATGCAGCGCTCGCCCGCCGAGCCGTAGCCGGCGCTGACAGCCGCGTCGGCCGCCATCGCGATGTCGGCGTCGGGGAGGACGACCATGTGGTTCTTCGCCCCGCCGAGCGCCTGGACGCGCTTGCCGTTCTTCGTCCCGGTCTCGTAGACGTAGCGAGCGATCGGCGTCGAGCCGACGAACGAGACCGCGGCGATCTCCGGGTGCCCGAGCACCGCGTCGACCGCGACCTTGTCCCCGTGCACGACGTTGAAGACGCCGTCGGGCAGGCCGGCCTCCTTCAGCAGCTCCGCGGTCAGCATCGAGGCCGAGGGGTCCTTCTCGGACGGCTTGAGCACGAAGGTGTTGCCGCAGGCGATCGCCGGGGCCCACATCCACATGGGCACCATCGCCGGGAAGTTGAACGGCGTGATCCCGGCGACCACCCCGAGCGGCTGGCGGATCGAGTAGACGTCGATCCCGGTCGAGGCCTGCTCGGAGTAGCCGCCCTTCAACAGCTCCGGCATCCCGCAGCAGTACTCGATCACCTCGAGCCCGCGCTGCACCTCGCCCTTCGCGTCAGAGAGCACCTTGCCGTGCTCGAGCGTGAGCAGGCGCGCGAGGTCGTCCGCGTGGTCGCGCACCAGCTGGCGGATGCGGAAGAAGAGCTCCGTGCGGCGCGACAGCGAGACCGTGCGCCAGCTCTGGAAGGCGCGCTTCGCCGCCTTCACGGCCGCGTCGATCTCCTCGACGCTCGCGAAGTCGACCTCGCCGCTCTGCTCGCCGGTCGCCGGGTTGTAGACGGGGCCGCTCCGGCCCGACCTGCCCTCGACCCGCTGCCCGTAGATCCAGTGCGCGATCCGGGTCACCTCGCCCGACCGCTCCTCCGTGAACTGATCCGCAACCTCGGTCATGCCGGCCTCCCTTCGCTCGAAGGGCCAGCCTAGCGCGGGAGGGGCGAGGGCCGTGTGCCCCCGCCCCTCACACGGCGATCAGCAGTGGACGCGCGGGTTCCAGGGCTGGAGGAGGCCGCTGGAGTTCGGCGCCCAGACCCAGGCGTGCAGGGAGTAGAAGGCGGGAATCCCGAACCGGTTGCCGTCCGGGGTCAGGTTGAACGTCGTCCCGAAGAGCGACGGCGGCTGCGCGTGCTCGGCGTCCCAGGCCGCCTGGAAGACGATGTACTCGAGCGCCGCGAGCCTCAGCTGCCCGTCCGCGTTCGGCGCGTACACGAGCGCTTCCGGCCGCTCCGGGTCGAGCACGGTGTCGCCGACCAGCGAGCCGTTCACGTAGTGGACGCCCATGCCTCCCACCGGCTGGTTGTCGATGCACCTGATCCCCTGCGCGTCGGGGAAGAGCGCGTACCCGGCCCGCTCAGCGGCTGCAAGGTTGTGGAACCTCCCGGTCGCGGCCTTCGTCACGGCGGTCGCCGAGTGGTCGTTGCCGGCGGTCGCGAGCCCGGCGAGGGGAACAGCGACCGCGGCGCCGGCGACCAGCGCCGCGAGCAGGAGGCGTGTTCGTGTGATGCGCGGCACGTCGACCTCCTAGACCGCGGCCGGCTCGGGATCCGGCCGCACGATCACGGTGTCCGGCGAGAGGATGACCTCGTCGGCCGGCAGGCCCGCGCGGCGCGCGTGCTCGAGCACGGCCTCCGGGCTCGTCGCCTGGTAGATGCAGACGGTCCCGACCGTGCCGTCGTCCTCCGCCAGGACGTAGCTCCGGATCCAGCGGACGCCGTCGGACATCGCCTCGCCCTCGATCGTCGAGCGCTCGGCCGCTTCCCGCAGGTCGTCGCCGTCGCGGAACCCGTGGCGGCGAAGGATCACGTAGGTCTCCATCGTGGTGCTCCTTTCGACTGGTGGTCGCTCCGAGCGTGCAGGAGGCACCGTCACGCGTCCGTCACGGCGACCGTCAAGCCTCCGTGACGGCAGTACGCTTGGCCCGAGATGCTGCGAATCCACGCGGTCGGCGGGCTCCGGGTGGAGGTGGACGGCCTCGACCGCACGTCCCCCACGCCGGACCGCGCGACCTCGCTGCTCGCCTGGCTCGCGCTGAACCCGGGCACGCATCGGCGCTCCGCCGTCGCCGCGCGCTTCTGGCCGGACGTGCTCGACGAGAGCGCCCGGGCCAGCCTGCGCAGCGCGCTCTGGGCACTCCGGCGGCGGCTCGGCGAGGGCGCCAACGGCGCGCTGCTCGCGACGCGCGACCGGGTCGGCCTCGCGGACGAGGTGTGGGTCGACGTCCTCGAGGCGGCGCGGCTCCGCGCCGACGGCCGGCTCGAGGAGGCGCTCGCCCTCGCGGACGGCGAGCTGCTCACGGGCCTCGAGGACGAGTGGGCCTACGACGCCCGCGAGGAGCACCGCGACTGGACGGCGGCGCTGCTCGAGGAGCTCGCGGCGGCCGCCGAGGGCCGCGGCGACGGCAAGCAGGCGGTCGAGCTCTCGCGGCGTGCGGCCGCGCTCGAGCCGCTCTCGGAGGAGGCGCACCGCGCGCTGATGCGCCGCCTGGCGGACGCGGGCGACCGCCCCGGGGCGCTGACCGT
>DASSQK010000222.1:0-2171 GCA_035702555.1 Gaiellaceae bacterium
CGTACGTCTTCGCGGCGGACGGCCGCGTCCGGGTCGCCGTTGTCGACTACGGCGTCAAGAGCTCCGTCCTGCGCCGCCTGGCGAGGGCCGGCGCGGCCGTGACCGTCTACCCGCACGACACGGACGCGGATGAGCTCGCGCGCCACGACGGCGTCCTGCTGTCGCCCGGCCCGGGCGACCCGGAGCCGCTCGAGGCGGAGGCGCAGACGGTGCGGGACCTGCTCGGCCGCACACACGTGCTCGGCATCTGCCTCGGCCACCAGCTGATCGCCCGCGCGACCGGCCACGAGACGTACAAGCTGCCCTTCGGTCACCGCGGCGCGAACCATCCGGTGCACGAGCGCCTCACGGGCCGGGTGCTCGTGACGAGCCAGAACCACGGCTTCGCGGTGCGCGCGAGCGAGGCGGCCGAGGTGTCGCACGTCTCGCTCTACGACGGAACGGTCGAGGGCCTCGACTTCCCCGAGCTGCGCGCCCGCTCCCTCCAGTTCCACCCCGAAGCCGGGCCCGGCCCGCACGACGCCTGGCCGTTGCTCGAGGCATGGGTGAAGGAGGTCGCAGATGCCAAGGCGTAACGACCTCGAGTCGATCTGCATCATCGGCTCCGGCCCGATCGTGATCGGCCAGGCGGCGGAGTTCGACTACGCCGGCTGCCAGGCACTGAAGGTGCTGCGTGAGGACGGCTTCCGCACGATCGTCGTCAACTCGAACCCGGCGACGATCATGACCGACCCCGGCTTCGCCGACCGCACGTACCTCGAGCCGCTCGACGTCGAGGCGGTCGCGGACGTGCTCCGGATCGAGCGGCCCGACGCGCTGCTGCCGACGATGGGCGGCCAGACCGCGCTCAACCTCGCGCGCGAGCTCTCGGCCACCGGCGTCCTCGACGAGCTCGGAATCGAGCTGATCGGCGCGCGTCTCGACGCGATCGAGCGCGCCGAGGACCGGCTCAAGTTCAAGGAAGCCGTGGAGTCCTGCGGGCTCAAGGTGCCGGCGTCGGCGATCGTCACGTCGCTCGACGAGCTCGAAGGGCTCGAGGTGCCGGCGGTCGTGCGTCCCGCGTTCACGCTCGGCGGCCACGGCGGCGGCTTCGCGTACACGGCGGAGGAGCTGTACCGGCAGGTCGAGCGTGGCCTCTCGGAGTCCCCGATTGGCCAGGTCCTCGTCGAGGAGTCCGTGCGCGGCTGGGACGAGTTCGAGCTCGAGGTCGTCCGCGACCGGATCGACAACGTCGTGATCGTCTGCTCGATCGAGAACCTCGACCCGATGGGCGTCCACACGGGCGATTCCGTGACGGTCGCGCCGCAGATGACGCTGCCGGACGAGGCCTACCAGGAGCTGCGCGACGCGGCCGCCGCCGTCATCCGCGCGGTCGGCGTCGACACCGGCGGCTCGAACATCCAGTTCGCCCGCAGCCGCGAGACCGGCGACGTGCGCGTGATCGAGATGAACCCGCGCGTCTCGCGCTCCTCCGCGCTCGCGTCGAAGGCAACCGGCTACCCGATCGCGAAGGTCGCCGCCCGGCTCGCCGTCGGCTACACGCTCGACGAGATCCCGAACGACCTCACCGGCACGACGCCCGCGAGCTTCGAGCCGACGCTCGACTACGTCGTCGTCAAGTTCCCGCGCTTCGCGTTCGAGAAGTTCCCCGGCGCCGACCGGACGCTCGGCACGCAGATGAAGTCGGTGGGCGAGACGATGGGCATCGGTCGCACCTTCGCCGAGGCGTTCCTCAAGGCGTATCGCTCGCGCGAGCTCGACACGGGCGCCGCGACGCCGTGGCAGGCGCTCGCGGAGGTGCCGGACGACGTGCATCCCTTCTTCCGGCGGGAGCTCGACCGGATCCGCGCCGCGCTCGAAGGGCTCGGCGACGTCGACGCGCTCGTCGCGGTCGACTGGCTGCGGCTGAAGCGGCTGGGGCTCTCCGACGCCGCCATCGCAGCCGCCTCGGGTTCGACCGAGACGGCGGTGCGGCAGCGGCGGCGCGACTGCGGCGTCCGGCCCGCATACCGGCGCGTCGACTCGTGCGCCGGCGAGGTCGAGGCCGCGTCGAACTACTACTACTCGACCTGGGGCGAGAGCGACGAGCCTGTAAGCGGTGGCGGCAAAGCCGCCACCGCACGGGCGAACTTCCCGGCCGGCCTGCGGCCGTCCGGTGGGCCGCCGCCGAC
>DASSQK010000223.1:0-2924 GCA_035702555.1 Gaiellaceae bacterium
GAGATCCTCGACGACAAGGGGATCCTCGTCCTGCCCGACATCCTCGCGAACGCGGGCGGCGTGGTCGTCTCGTACTTCGAGTGGGTGCAGGGCCTCCAGGAGTACTTCTGGAAGGAGCCCGAGGTGAACTCGAAGCTGCGCGACATCGTGACGCGCGCCTTCAACGAGACCTGGCACGTCTACTCGGAGAAGCAGACGAGCATGCGGCACGCCGCCTACGGCGTCGCCGTCGGCCGCGTCGCCGAGGCCACGATCACGCGTGGGCTCTACCCCTGATCCCCTCGTAACCGTCTACCACGCGGCCGGCTGCCATCTCTGCGAGCGCGCGCTCGCCCAGGTCCGTGCGCTGCGCGAGGAGCTCGGGTTCGCGCTCGAGGAGGTGGCGATCGACGGCGACGCGGAGCTCGAGGCTCGCTACCGCGAGTGGCTGCCCGTCGTCGAGATCGACGGCGCGCGCGCCTTCGTCTACCACGTCCACGAGGACGCGTTCCGCCGCCGCCTGTCCGCCGCACAAAGTGCCCGCTCGGAGGAGACTTTGTGACGGTCTGACGCGCGGAGCCGCGCCGGTCAGGCAGAATGCTCGTGCGTGTTGCAAACCACCGTTCACAACACCGCCGGGTCCGAGAGGCTGACGGTCGGGGTCGCAGCTCGGTTGAGCCGCTACCTCCAGGTTCTGACCCAGGCGAAGAAGATGGGTAAGGACCGGATCTCCTCGCAGGAGATCTCGGACTACACGAACATCAACGCGACCCAGATCCGCCGCGACCTGTCGGCGTTCGGGAAGTTCGGCAAGCGTGGGGTCGGCTACAACATCGACTCGCTGCTCGGGGAGATCCGCAAGATCCTGCGCACCCAGGGCCAGCACAACATCGCGCTCGTCGGCGCCGGCCGCCTCGGCCACGCGATCGCGAGCTCGCCGATCTTCGCCGAGCACGGCATCAACATCGCGGCGGTCTTCGACAACGACCCGGACAAGGTCGGGCGCACGATCGGGGCGATGCCGATCGAAGACTCGGGCCGGCTGCGCGACGCGGTGCGCGAGAAGAACATCATCGTCGGCGTCGTCGCGGTGCCCGCCGACCACGCCCAGGAGGTCGCGGAGGAGCTGATCGGCTCGGGCGTCCGCATCATCTTCAACTACTCCGAGGCGCTGCTCGACGTCCCGCACGACGTGACGGTGCACACGTCGAACCCCGCCGTCGACCTGCTGCACGCGCTCTACTTCCACCTGACGTAGCGTCCGCCGCGTGCGGATTGTCCTCTGGCACGGGTACCTGCTCGGCGGGACGGGGTCGAACGTCTACACGCGCTCGCTGGCGCGCGAGTGGAGCCGCGCGGGCCATGACGTGACCGTTCTCTCGCAGGAGCCGCACCCGGAGCAGTACGACCTCGGCGTCGCGCGGCACGTGCGGCCGGAGATCGGCGGCGTCCTGCCGGTGTTCGTGCTCGACCGGTACGAGGGGCTCGAGGCGCGCCTCCTCCCGGAGCTCTCGCGCGGGGAGCGCGAGCGCTACGTCGAGCTGAACGCGGCGGCCGTGCGCGAGCAGCTCCCGGCCGACCTCGTCTTCGCGAACCACGTCCTGCTCGGCGGTCCGGTCGGCGCGGCCGCGGGCGCACGCTACGCCGTCAAGGCCCACGGCTCGGAGCTCGAGTACGCGATGCGCGGCAACGACGAGCTCGAGGCGTGGGGGAGGGAGTCGCTCGCGGGAGCGGGCGTGGTCTTCGTCGGCTCCGAGCACATCCGCGAGGTGCTGGAGGAGGTCGTCGGACACGTCGAGCGCGTCCACGAGGTGCCGCCGGGAGTCGACGTCGAGCTCTTCCGCCCCCAGCCGCGCGAAAGGGCGCTCGCCGCGCTGATCGACGAGGCGCGCCAGGACCCGCCCAACCCGGGCAACGGGAACGAGCGGCTCCCGGACGAGGGCAACGCCGAGCGGCTGGAGGCGTTCCTCGCGGGCGACGGGCCGACGGTCGTCTACTTCGGCAAGCTGCTCTACAACAAGGGCGTCCACCTGCTGCTGGAGGCCCTGCGCGAGGTCGAGGCGCGGGCGGTGATCGTCGGCTTCGGCGACTACCGCGAGGAGCTCGAGCGCATCGCCCCGCCGCGGACGCTCTTCACCGGGCCGCTCGAGCACCGCCACCTCGCCCACCTGCTCCCGCTCGCGGACGCGACGGTCGTGCCCTCGATCTTCCCGGAGGCGTTCGGGATGGTCGGCGCCGAGGCCGCCGCCGCCGGCTCGCCGCCCGTCGTCGCGCGCCACTCCGGCCTCGAGGAGATCGCCGAGGGCCTCGAGGCCGAGTACCCGCCGGAGTACCGCCACCTGACGAGCTTCGCCAGGGGAGACGTCGGCGACCTCACGAAGACCCTGCGCGAGCTCCTGCAGCTCCCGGAGGAAGAGCGACGGGGAATCGCCGCAGCGGCGCGAAAAGCCGTCGTGGAACGCTGGAGCTGGGCCGGCGTCGCTCAGAGGCTGCTGCAACCCTTCAACTAAGGTAGCGGCCCCATGGGAGACGCCCAGAGCCTCAGGCCAGAGGAGCAGATCGCCCTCGCCCGCGAAGGGTTCGAGAACGCGACGGACTTCACGGTCGCCGTCGAGGAGGAGTTCGCGGTCCTCGACCCGGAGACGCTCGACCTCGCCAACCGCTTCGAGGAGCTGCAGGCGGCGGCGCAGGGAACGCCGCTCGAGGACCACCTCGTCGGCGAGCTGATCGCGTCCGAGGTCGAGATCCGCACCGGCCGCTCGGACTCGTTCGAGGAGGCGGCCGCGCGGCTCGGAGAGCGCCGGGCGCAGCTCTACGGGCTCGCCGACTCGATCGGCGTGGGCCTCGCCGCGACCGGCACCCACCCGTGGAGCCGGTGGCAGGACCAGCGGATCATCGACACGCCGCACTACCGCCGAAACGACGAGATCCTCCGCTACGTCGTC
>DASSQK010000224.1:0-9615 GCA_035702555.1 Gaiellaceae bacterium
GATCCTCGCGTTGACGTAATCCGCGGACGAGATCCAGTCGTACACTTCGAGCAGATGACGCGGATCGCCCTGCTAGGGGCGACGGGCTCGATCGGCCGCCAAGCGCTCGAGATCGTCGCGGCCGACCCCGAGCTCGAGCTCGTCGCCGCCGCGTCCGGCTCGCAGCCCATCGGCGGCCTGGCGCCGCTCACGCAGGTCGGAGGCGACCTCACCGAGCTGCTCGACCGCGCCGAGCCCGATGTCGTGCTGAACGCGGTCGTCGGCTTCGCGGGGCTCCCGGCGACCCTCTGGGCGCTCGAGCGCGGGGTCACGCTCGCGCTCGCCAACAAGGAGAGCCTCGTCGCGGCCGGAGAGCTCGCGCTCGCGGCTCAGGAGCGGGGCGGAGGGCTGCTGCTTCCGGTCGACAGCGAGCACTCGGCGGCGCTCCAGTGCCTCGAGGGGCGGGCCCCGGAGCAGATCCATTCGCTGGTGATCACGGCCTCGGGCGGGCCGTTTCGCGGCCGCAGCCGCGAGGAGCTGGAGGACGTCGCGCCGGAGGAGGCGCTCGCGCATCCGACCTGGAGCATGGGTCCGAAGATCACGGTCGACTCGGCGACGCTCGCGAACAAGGGGCTCGAGCTGATCGAGGCGCACTTCCTCTTCCGCCTCCCGTACGAGCGGATCGAGGTCGTCCTGCAGCCCACGTCCGTCGTCCACGCGCTCGTGCGCTTCCGCGACGGCGCCTCGCTCGCGCACGTGGGCTACCCGGACATGCGCGTGCCGATCGCCTTCGCGCTGACCTACCCGGAGCGCTCGGCGACGCCGGTCCCGCCGCTCGACTTCTCGCAGGGCCTCGTGCTCGAGTTCGAGCCGCCCGACCTCGAGACGTTCCCGCTGCTCGCCCTCGCGCGGCGCGCTGGCGAGCAGGGCGGCACCTACCCCTGTGCCTTCAACGCGGCCAACGAGGTCGCCGTCGCCGCCTTCCTCGAGGGCCGCCTGCCGTTCCTCGGCATCGCGGCGACGGTGGAGGAGGCGCTGGCCGAGACCGACGGCACGCCCGCCCGTGACCTGGACGACCTCGTCGAGGCCGACAGGGAAGCGCGCCGCTTGGCGGAAAAGGCAGCGGTATGAGCGTTCTCGTCGCGATCCTCGGCCTCGCGCTGCTGATCCTGATCCACGAGGCCGGCCACTTCTTCACGGCCCGCGGGGTGGGCATGCGGCCGCGGAAGTTCTACATCGGGTTCCCGCCCGCGCTGTTGAAGACGACGCGCAACGGGATCGAGTACGGCCTCGGGGTGATCCCGTTCGGCGGCTACGTGAAGATCCCCGGGATGCACCGGCCCGCGCCGTCCGACCTGGACGTGCACTTCGGGCCCGCGCTCTACGAGGAGCCGAGGCTGATGGGCGACGTCGAGCGCGCCAAGCGCCTCGTCGCGCAAGGTGCGTTCGAGGAGGCGCGTGCCGCGCTCGCGACCCTGCAGCAGGCCCTGGCGCACGCCTCCATCTCGCCGAAGGCGCGGCGGGCCGCCGACCGCGGGCTCGAGGAGCTCGGCGACGCCCTCGGCCCTGACGCGTACTGGCGCCAGCGCACCTGGAAGCGCCTGGCCGTGATCGCCGCCGGCCCCGGCACGAACCTCCTGTTCGCGGTCGTCCTGCTGGCGGCGGTCTACATGCTCGGGATTCCCTCCGACGCCTCGCGGAAAGTCGGCGACGTGATTCCCGGCTCGCCCGCGGCGGCCGCCGGCCTGCACGCAGGCGACCGGATCATCGGCGTGAACCGCGTCGCCGCGGCCGACTTCTCCGACGTCCGCGACGCGATCCGCGACAGCGGCGGCCGGCCGCTGATGCTCTCGGTCTGGCGCAACGGCCAGTACAAGGAGCTGGCGCCGGTCCGCCCGAAGAAGACCCAGGGCGTCTACACGCTCGGGTTCCATCCCGCTGCGATTCGCTACAAGCACTACAACCCCGCGCGCGCGTTCGTCCTCTCCGCCCAGGACACCTGGCTCGTGACCAAGGCGATGGGCACGTGGTTAGGCCACATCGCCAGCGGGTCGGGGCGGAAGGACGTCTCTACGCCGGTCGGGATCGTCCAGCAGTCGAGCAAGGCCGTGCAGCTCGGATACCGCGAGTACCTCCAGGTGCTGGCGATCATCAGCCTCTCGCTCGCGCTGCTGAACCTGCTGCCGCTGCTCCCGCTCGACGGCGGCCACATGGCGTTCTCGATCGTCGAGGGCGTGCGCGGCCGCGCAGTCGGCCGCGCGGTGTACGAGCGCGTCTCCGCGGTGGGAATCGCCCTGGTATTGCTCCTGTTCTTCGTCGGGTTGTCGAACGACATCGGAAACATCCGCGGCGGCTAGACTCGCCGCGTGGCGAGCGAACGCGCTATCCACGTAGGCGGCGTGCAGATCGGCGGCGGGGCGCCCGTCGTCGTGCAGTCGATGACGCTCACGAAGACGCACGACGTCGAGGCGACGACCGCCCAGATCGCGGCGCTCGCCTCCGCCGGCTGCGAGGTCGTCCGCGTCGCGGTGCCGAAGAGCGAGGACGCCGACGCGCTGCCGAAGCTCGTCCGGCTCTCGCCGATCCCCGTGATCGCGGACATCCACTTCAACGCCAGCCTGGCGCTGCGGGCGATCGAGGCCGGCGTGGCGGCCGTGCGGATCAACCCCGGCAACATCGGCGGCCCGGAGAAGGTCGCCGAGGTCGTGCGCGCCGCGCAGAAGGCGGAGATCCCGATGCGGATCGGCGCCAATTCAGGGTCGCTCCCGAAGCACCTCGCCGAGCTGGCGCAGAAAGATCAGGCGGAGGCGCTCGTCGAGGCCGCGCTCGAGGAGGTGCGCCTGCTCGAGAGCCTCGGCTTCTACGAGTTCAAGATCTCGGTCAAGTCGAGCCACGTCCCCACGATGATCCGGGCGTACCGGCTGCTCGCCTCGAAGGTGCCGTACCCGCTGCACCTCGGCGTGACCGAGGCCGGCACCCCGTACTCGGGCTCGATCAAGAGCGCCGTCGGCATGGGCGCGCTGCTCGTCGACGGCATCGGCGACACGGTGCGCGTCTCGCTCACCGCCGACCCGGTCGAGGAGGTCCGGACGGCCTTCGAGATCCTGAAGGCGCTTGGCCTGCGTGAGCGCGGCCCGGTGATGATCGCCTGCCCGAGCTGCGGCCGGGACAACGTCGGCGTGCAGACGCTGGCTGAGGTCGTCGAGGAGCGGCTGCGCGAGTACCCGCAGCACTTCGAGGTCGCCGTGCTCGGCTGTGCCGTGAACGGCCCGGGCGAGGCCGGCGACGCCGACTTCGGCATCGCGGGCGGCCGCGACGTCGGCTTCGTCTACGCCCACGGCCGCGTGCTGAAGAAGGTCTCCTCGGACATCCTCGTCGACGAGCTCTTCCACGAGATCGACAGGTGGATCGCCGACGGCATGTTCCGCCCGAAGCGCCTGAAGATGGCCAAGCCAGCCGCCCTTGCGATGGCAGAGGCCTCGATGATCCCGCTCGAATAGTCTGCGGAGGCAACGATGATCGCCCGGGCTTCACAGCTGTTTCTGCCGACGCTGCGCGACGACCCCGCCGAGGCCGAGGCGGTGTCGCACAAGCTGCTCGCGCGCGGAGGGTTTATCCGGCAGGTCGCGGCCGGCCTGTGGACGTTCATGCCGCTCGGCTGGCGCGTCCACCGGAAGGTCGAGGCGGTCATCCGCGAGGAGCTCGACGCCTTCGGCGCCCAGGAGGTCCTGATGCCGGTCCTCACCCCGGCCGAGCTCTGGGAGGCGACCGACCGGCTCGGCATCCCCGAGCTCTTCAGGCTCAAGGACCGCAGCGGCCGCGACTACGTCTTGCCGCTCACCCACGAGGAGACGGTGACCTTCCACGGCCGCGAGATCCAGTCGTACAGGACGCTGCCGCAGATCTGGTACCACTTCCAGACGAAGGACCGGGACGAGCCGCGCCCCCGCGGCGGCCTCCTGCGCGTCCGCGAGTTCATCATGAAGGACGGCTACTCGTTCGACCGTGACGAGGCCGGGCTCGACGAGAGCTTCCAGAAGCATTCCCGCGCGTACAAGCGGATCTTCGAGCGCTGCGGCCTCGAGACCTACGAGGTCGCGGCGGAGTCCGGGATCATGGGCGGCAGCGGCAGCAAGGACTTCCTCGCGCCCTCCGGGTCGGGCGAGAACACGCTCGTGACCTGCGAGAACGGCGACTACGCGGCCGATCTCGAGATCGCCGAGGGCCGGCCCGCGCAGCCCGACTTCCCCGACGAGCTACCGGAGCCGCAGGAGGTCGAAACGCCCGGGCAGCGGACGATCGAGGACGTCTCGCAGTTCCTCGGCGTCGACCCGCGCGCCACCGCCAAGGCGATGCCGGTCGTCGCCGACGGGCGCGTCGTGCTCGCGCTGGTGCGCGGCGACGACCGGTTGAACGAGATGAAGCTCCTCGAGGCCCTCGGAGAGACGTTCCGGCCCGCAGAGCCGGACGAGATCCGTCAGGCCTTCGGGGCGAGCGGTGGCTCGATCGGGCCGGTCGGCGTCCGGGTCGACGTGATCGCGGACGAGGCGCTGCGGGAGGGCCAGTACGTCGTCGGCGCCAACCGCGACGACGTCCACCTGCGCGGTGTCCAGGCGGTTCGCGACTACGAGCCCCGGTTCGCAGACCTGAGGGAGATCCGCGAAGGCGACGCATGTCCCACCTGTGGCGGGCATCTACATCTCCAGGTGGCGATCGAGGTCGGACATATCTTCAAGCTCGAGACGAAGTACTCGGCACCGCTGGGGGCGACCTTCCTCGACGAGGACGGCTCCGAGAAGCCTCTGATCATGGGCAGCTACGGCATCGGGCCGGGCCGCGTGATGGCGGCGGCGGTCGAGCAGCACCACGACGAGAACGGAATCGTCTGGCCCCGCGAGATCGCGCCGTACGACGTGCACGTCGTCGCGCTGCCCGGCGCGGAGGAGCAATCCGAGGAGGCGGCTCGCGCGCTCGACGAGGCCGGCGCCGAGGTGCTGCTGGACGATCGCGACGCGCGGGCGGGGGAGAAGTTCGCGGACGCCGACCTGATCGGGCTGCCGCTGCGGGTCACCGTCGGCAAGAAGACCCTCGAGGACGGCGCGGTCGACGTGCGCGACCGCCAGACCGGCGAGGAGCGGCGTGTATCGATCGCCGAGCTGGGGAGCATCGTCTAGATGGCGCGCCGGCGGAGGTTCAGCGACGAGCCCTTCGGCCCGACGATCGAGCGCCTGATGGGCGAGAGCGGCACGACGTACCGGGGCCTCGCCGAGAGGACGAAGCTCTCGGCCGGGTACCTGAACCACCTGGTGCACGGGAACCGGCCCGTCCCGTCCGACAAGGTCGTCTCGGAGCTCGCCAAGGCGCTGGGCGTCGAGCCCGAGCACTTCCGCGAGTACCGGCTGCGCGTGATCACGCGTCAGCTCGAGGCGATGCCGGACCTGATCGACCGCCTGTACAAGCGGCTCGGATAGGACCTCGCTCGCCGCCCCCCGGTCGGAGGGGGCGTCAGGGACGCTCGCGGTCGGGCCGCTGTAGGTATTTGCAAGTTGTTCGAGGTTTCAAGGTAGTTTCAACACCTTTACAGACCGGCCCGAATGGGTTATTACCTGTACTTGCGGACCGACTCCTGGGGGGGAGAAAGGGGCATCACTGTGGCGTTCAATGGGGAGAGAACTGCGGTACTGGTCGACCCCTACCCGTTGTGGCTGGACGCGGTCGAGAACGTGCTCGCGAAGAACGCGGTCAGCGTGGTGGGGCGTACCTCGAGTGCGGAGCGCGCTGTCGCGCTCTGCGAGGAGCTGCGGCCGGGGATCCTGGTCGCGGAGCCGGCAAGCGGCGGCATCGCGTGCATCCGTGAGGCGACCTCGCGAATTCCGGGACTGAAGGCGATCGCACTGGCGTCGTCGAACGACCCGGCGCAGGTCCAGGCGGCGTTCGCGGCCGGTGCGGTCGCGTACGTCGTGAAGACCGCGCACCCGGACGACGTCGGCGTCGCGATCCGGCAGACGTTCTCGCCGTCGCTGTTCCTGCCGGCCGTCGCTCCGGCGGCGGTCAGCAACGGCAACGGCGCGTTCGCGGACTCGCACCCGGCCGTGGAGGCGCTCACGAAGCGCGAGCGGGAGATCCTCACGCTCGTCGCCGAGGGGCACTCCAACAGCCAGCTCGCACGGATGCTGTGGGTCACCGAGCAGACCGTGAAGTTCCATCTGTCGAACATCTACCGGAAGCTCGAAGTCGCGAATCGCACCGAGGCAAGTCGCTGGGCGCAGCTGCACGGGCTGCTCGAGCACACGCCGTCCGGGTCGATCGCCGCGGACGGCTAGCGGAAAGCGCTACGGGTCTCCGCGCTCGTCCCTCGCCACCGTCGCTCTGACCAGGACGGTGGCGAGCTCGAGCGTGTCGAGCAGGTCGGCGGCAGAGCGTGGCCTGCGAAGGAACGCGGTCGCGCCGGCGTCGTGCGCCTCCACAGGGTCGAACTGGTCGTCCCCGCCGGCCAGGATGAGCACCGACGGTGGATGGTCGCCGGACGAGATCATGCGGGTCGCCGCGAGGGCGTCGGCGCTCGGCATCTCGGCGTCGAGGAGGACGATGTCAGGGGCTTCCTCCTCGGCCAGGCGCACTGCGTCGTCGCCGTTCCCGGCGACCGCGACAATCTCGAAACGCCGATCTTGATCCAGCCTCGCGTGCAGAGCGCGGGCGAACAGGCGTTGGCTGTCCATGAGCAGAATGCGCACGGCATGATCGGGGGCGGCTCCCGACATCGACGCGGGAGTATGGCGCACCCGTGCGTACCGCGGGAAGCCAGGATTGGCTAGCCCTTGGACCAGTCCGTTGCCCAGGTCGGAGCCGGCTCGGAAGGCGTCGGTGGCAGCCACCCGGCCCCGCGAGCGGCCTCTAGAGCATCGGCCCGTGAGCTAGAGTGCGCACCCGACGGGGCGTGGCGCAGCCTGGTTAGCGCGCTAGTCTGGGGGACTAGAGGTCCCGAGTTCAAATCTCGGCGCCCCGATGAGGAAACCCGCTGGAAACGGCGGGTTTTTTCAGCGCCTTTACCGGTGTCTCCGACGCCCGGGTCGACCCCGGCCGAGCCGTAGCCCGGACCGCAAACCGACGCGGCGCAAGGCCCGTACCTGAAAAGGACCTACAAAGGATGCCGGGCGACTTGCGGACCCTGTACCGGGGACTGGCGGCACCCGTCCCCAGGGGAGAGGAGTCGCCCGGCTCGTACTCCACCTTGCAGGTTTTCGCACGTATGCACAGCTAGTCGCGCGGCTAGTCATTGCGGCGCGACGGGCCTTCGCCGGGCCGATCTACCGAAGCAGCTCGTCGACGATCCGCGACCCGATCGCGAGGCAGGCGGTGGCGGCGGGGGAGGGCGCATTCACGACGTGAAGCGCCCGGCCGCGGCGCTCGAGGAGGAAGTCGTCGACGAGCTTGCCGTCGCGAGTGAGCACCTGCGCCCGGATGCCTGCGGAGCCGAGCGAGACGTCCTTCCGCTCGAGGTCCGGGAGGTATCGCCGCATCTCGCGCAGCGCAGCCGAGAGGGAGACGTCACGGACGATCTCGGCCGCGCCGGTTCGCCAGTAGCGCCGCGCCAACCGCCACAAGCCCGGCGACGTGAGGATGTCGATCGTGTCACGCGGATCGACGCTGACCCGGCGGTAGCGCTCCCGCGCGAAGGACGGCACCGCGTTCGGACCCGCCCACACCTCGCCGTCGATCCGGCGGGTGAAGTGGACGCCGAGGAAGGGGAAGGCGGGATCCGGGACGGGGTACACGAGCCCTCGTACGAGGTCGGCCGAGGGCGGCGCGATCACGAAGAAGTCCCCGCGGAAAGGCGCGATGCGATACCCGGAGCCGGGGGAAAGCCGGTCGGCCTGGAGCCCCGCGCACACCACGACGCGGTCTGCCGGCAGATCCTCGACCCGGCGCACCTCCTGCCCCAGCACGACGTCCCCGCCGCGCTCGCGGACGTCCTCGGCCAGGGCGGCGAGCACCGCGCGAAAGTCGATCACGGCGGTCTCGGGGACATGCAGCGCCTGCAGGCCCCGCACGTTCGGCTCGATCTCCACCAGCTCTCGCTCGTCGAGCGTCCGCACGTCGCGGACGCCGTTCGCCGCGGCCCGACGACCGAGCTCCGCGAGCCGCGGGAGCTCCTCCTCCGACGTGGCGACGATGAGCTTGCCGCGCACGGCGTAGGGGATCCCGCGCTCGTCGGCGAACGCGAGGAGCGCCTCTCTGCCCTCCCGGCAGAGCGTCGCCTTCAGCGATCCGGCCGGGTAGTACACACCGGCGTGCACCACGCCCGAGTTGCGGCCGCTCTGATGGCGCCCGAGCTCTGGCTCCTTCTCCAGCACCGAGACGCGGGCGTCCGGATGACGCTGCAGCAACGCGCGCGCCGTCGCCATGCCCAAGAGGCCGCCGCCGACGACGGCGAAGTCCGGGTTTCCGCTTTCCGCCATGGACGCCAAGTCTCTCGGATCGCGACCGTCGTTGCCCGCCGCCACCGAGCCTCGGAGCCGAGCTACGCCGCGAAGGCTGTGCCCTGAGCGCGCAGCGGCGGTGCGAGCAGCGCGGTCAGCGACGGCGCCACGCGGTCTGCGCCGAAGCCGGCGAGGAGCTCGCGCGTGGCGTCCTCCCCGATTCCGACCGCGCGCAGGCCGGCCGCATGGGCTGCGGCGACCCCGGCGGCCGAGTGCGTGAGCGAGACGGCGTGGGCCGGCTCGACGCCGAGGTGCCGGCAGGCGCTCAGCAGCAGGTCGGGAGCCGGCCGTGGCCTCAGGTGCTCCCTGCGGAACGCGTCGGCGTCGACGTGCTCGTCGACCAGGCTCGCGAGGCGGGCGAGCTCGAGCATCTTCACCGTGCTCGTGCTCGCCGAGACCACGGCGCGACCGAGGCCGGCGTGACCCGCGGCGGCGAGGTACCGCCGTGCGCCGGGCGCCGCGTTCACGCCGTGGACGCGCAGCGCGCCGGCGAGCAGCTCGCGCTTGTGCTTCGCGAGCGCCTGTGCCGTGTCCGCGTGGGGCGGGTCGTCGGGCCGCCCTTCGGGAAGCCGGATTCCGCGGCTCGCGAGGAACGCGTGCACTCCCTGGAGCCGCGGACGCCCCTCGAGGTAGGCGCCGTAGTCGGTGTCGAGATCGAAGGGGGCGAACCGCCAGCCTGCGAGCTCGGAGCGGCGCTGGAGCAGCTCGTCGAACACGTGGGCCCACGCCCTCGCGTGGAGCGCCGAGCTGTCGGTGAGAACACCCTCGAGGTCGAAGACGCAGGCCTGCGTCCCGGCCGGGAGGCCCAGGAGCGGCGGCGCCACCGGTACGGGCGAGAGCCACGGAACCTCGGGCGCGCGAATCGCGTGCGCGAATCTCCGTAGCTCGGCCGCCGTCGCGGCGCGCTCGAGCCGCAGGTGCTCGTGGCGTGCGCCGAGCTCCTGGGCCTCCAGCGAGGGACCGGAGGCACCGATGGCACGATCGGCGGCGTCGAGGGCGACCTGCCACTGCGCCGCCAGCACGTCCGGGTCGAGCGGCTGACGGACCAGGCGAAGGGGAGAGCCCGGTCGGTGGGCCTGAAGCGGGGCTGTCGCAGCCGCCATCACGTACCTCCTGACGACAGGCTTGCGGGCGACGTGGCGAACGGCATCCGGCG
>DASSQK010000225.1:0-2004 GCA_035702555.1 Gaiellaceae bacterium
CGCGCCGGTCACGATCCACGCGTGCTGGTAGAGCCAGTGCTGGACGTTGCGGCCGTTCTTCGGCTTGCCGTCGAGCCAGGCCTCGAGCCGGAGGGCGCGCGCGGGCAGCGTGATCTCGTCGAGCGGCTCCTTCGGCGCGCCTTCGACGGTGAACGCAGGCGGCCGCGCGGCGGGCTTGCGGGTCGGCTTGGTCGCGGCCTTCTTGGGCGGCTCGGCAGTCTTCTTCACCTTCGGCTTCGCCTTCACGGCGGCGGGCTTCTTGGCGGGCTTCGGCTTCGGCTTCGCGGGAGTGGTCACCGCGGCGAGGCCGGCGAGGCGGATCGCGGTCCCGCGGTAGGGGGCCGCGTCGGCGGGCGAGCCGAGCTGCTCGTAGGGCCCGCGTACGAGCCGGAGGGTGATCGTCGGCGCACCGGTGTCGACGACGCGCGTCCCCGGCGCCGGGCTTTGCGTCAGCACGCGGTTCGAGGAGTAGCCGCGGACGCTGCCGCGCACCTTCCACGCGAAGCCGGCGTCCTCGAGGATGCCCTTCGCGAAGACGTACGCCTGGCCGGACACCGACGGCACGACGAGCTCCTGCGGCTGCGCCGGCTGGGTGGGCGCGGCCTTGGGTGACGGCCCGACGATCGTCGAGTCGGCGGCGAAGGTGAATGCCGCGGTGCCGAGGATCCAGATCACGGCCACGATGACCGCGCGTGGCAAGAGAGCGCTGAGCCGCATGCTCACTCCGTCGGCAGCGCAAGGGGGCCGGGCATCCCCCTACCGGGGGATCAGCGCGCTAGACGGGCGCCGGCAGCGGCTCGGCAGGCAGCTCGAACGCGAACGTGGTGCCCTTGTCGGGCTCCGACTCGACCCAGATGTGGCCGTGCATCGACCGCACCAGCTCACGGCAGA
Source organism: Gaiellaceae bacterium (assembly GCA_035702555.1). GTDB lineage: Bacteria > Actinomycetota > Thermoleophilia > Gaiellales > Gaiellaceae > AC-32. Next base: position 892 of record DASSQK010000225.1, read on the forward strand.
TGTAGAGGCCGAGGCCCGTCCCGCCGATCCCGCGCCGGTGGTCGGGATCGAGGCGGTAGAACTTGTCGAAGATCCGCTCCTCCTCGCCGGGCGGGATCCCGAGGCCGTGGTCGTGGACGCTGAAGCGGAGCCGGTCGTCCACCGCGGTGAGCTGTACCTCGATCTCCCCGCCGGACGGCGAGTACTTGATCGCGTTGTCCACGAGGTTCAGCAGCACCTGACGCGTCCGCTCGGCGTCGCCGTGCACCTTCGGCACGGCCGGGGGCAGCGCGACCTCGATCGTCGTCTCGGGCCCGATCCGCGACCGCGCGACCGCCACGACGTCATGCACCAGGCCCTGCGGATCGAAGGTGTCGGCGACGACGTGGAGCGAGCCGCTGTCGAGTTGGCCGGTCAGCAGGATCTCCTCCACAAGGTTGGAAAGCCGGTTCGACTGCTCGGCGATCATCTCGAGGAGGTCGTCCTCGGTCTGGGCCGGCAGGTCGTGCTTCCGGAGCGTCATGGCGGCGCCGACCAACGAGGCGAGCGGCGTCCTGATCTCGTGCGAGATCGTCGCCACGAAGTCCGAGCGGAGCTTCTCGAGGCGGCGGTCGTGCGTCGCGTCGCGGAAGGCGTAGACGGTGTCGTCCTCCAGCGCCACGGCCACGATCGAGAGCCAGAGCTCGCGTCCGTCCACGTCCACCGGGACCGTCTCGGCGCTCGAGGGGCCCTCGGCTTCTCCAGGCCGGTCGGCCACCGGCACGAACGTCTGGATCGTCGTCCAACCGGGAATCGCCTCCTCCGCCTGGCGGCCGCGCACCTCGGGGGCGCGGAGGCCGGTGATCGCTTCGGCGGCCTGGTTCCAGAGCCGCACGACCCCGTCGCGGTCGACGACGAAGACGCCGTCGCCGAGGTGGGCCAGCACGCGTTCCGCCTGGTCTCGCTGCTGGCGCGAGAGCCGGCTGCGGGCCATCGCGGGGGCGAGGGCGTACGCGAGCACGAGCAGCGACGCGATCAGGCCGAGCCCGAGCCCGACGACCTTCCAGCGGGCCGCGCCGGCAGCTGCGTCGATCTGCGAGCGCGGCTTGAGCGCGACCAGGGCAGCGCGGCCTTGTTGACCCGGAAGCGACCACG
>DASSQK010000226.1:0-6951 GCA_035702555.1 Gaiellaceae bacterium
GAGCCAGGCCAGCAACTACTGGGTCGACGTCGTGTTCGCGACGAGCCTGGCCGACACGACGCCGCCGACGGTGTCGAGCGTCACCCCGGCGGGCGGGGCGACGAACGTGGCCCTCGGAACCACCGTCCGCGGGACGTTCAACGAGGCGATCGCGCCCGCGAGCGTGACCGGGACGAGCTTCGTCCTCCGCGACGGAGGGGGCAACGCCGTTCCCGCGACGGTCTCGGCCAGCGGCTCCACCGCCACGCTCACGCCGAGCGCGAGCCTGCAGCCCTCGACCACCTACACCGCCACGCTGCTCTCCGGGGCGAACGGGATCAAGGACACGTCCGGAAACGCTCTGGCCTCCGACTTCACGTGGTCGTTCACGACGCTGGCCGTCGACACGACTCCGCCCACCGTCTCGATCGTGACCCCGGCGAGCGGCGCCACGAACGTCAGCCTCGGCACGAGCGTCAGCGCGACCTTCAGCGAGGCGATCGCCCCCGCCAGCGTGAACGGGACCAGCTTCGTGCTCCGTGACGGAGGGGGCAACGCGGTCGCCGCCACGGTCTCGGCGAGCGGCTCGACGGCGACCCTGCAGCCGAGCGCCGCCCTGCAGGCCGGGGTCACCTACACCGCCACCCTCCTCTCCGGCGCGAACGGGATCAAGGACACCTCCGGAAACGCGCTCGCCTCCGACTTCACGTGGTCGTTCACGACGACTCCGCCCGACACGACCCCGCCGACCGTCACCGCGGTGACCCCGGCGAGCGGCGCCACGAACGTCAGCCTCGGCACGAGCGTCAGCGCGACCTTCAGCGAGGCGATCTCGCCCGCCAGCGTGAACGGGACGAGCTTCGTCCTCCGCGACGGAGGCGGCAACGCCGTCGCCGCGACGGTCTCCGGGAGCGGTTCTACGGCCACGCTGCAGCCGAGCGCTCCGCTGGCCTCGTCCACGACGTACACGGCCACGTTGCTCTCCGGCGCGAGCGGGATCAAGGACACGGCCGGAAACGCCCTGGCCTCCGACTTCACGTGGTCGTTCACGACGGCGACGGTCGATGCCACGCCGCCGGTCTCCACGGTCACCTTCCCGGCCGCCGCGGGCAACTACAACGCCGCCGGGTGGACCGCGGGCTGTTCGACGGCCGGGATCTGTGGCACCGCCGCCGACGCCGGCTCCGGGGTGCTGAGGGTGGAGCTCTCGATCCGGCGGGTCTCGACGAACCGCTGGTGGACGGGAACGGGTTACTCGAGCACCACCGAGCGCTGGGTGCTCGCGACCGGAACCACGTCCTGGCGCTACTCGCTGGCGAGCTCGACGTTCCCGGGCGTCGGCAGCTACGCGATCCGCGTGCGCGCGACGGACAACTCGGGCAACGTCGAGACGCCCGCGACGACGACCTTCATCTACGACACCACGAACCCGAGCTCCACGGTCACGTTCCCGGTCAACAACGGCTCGTACACGACCACGACCTGGAACGCCGGCTGCGCGGTCTCCGGCGTCTGCGGCACCGCAACCGATGCGCAGTCCGGAGTGCAGGCGGTCGAGGTCTCGGTCCGCCGCGGGACGACCACCTACTGGAACGGCACCTCCTTCTCGAGCACCACCGAGGTCTTCCTCCCGGCGACCGGCACCACTACGTGGAGCTTCGCCTTCCCGGCCTCGAGGTTCCCGGCGTCCGGGAGCTACAGGATTCGCGTGCGGGCGCGGGACAACGCCGGCAACGTCCAGTCGCCGAGCACTCGCACGATCACCTTCGCGCCGTAGCGCGCGGGCACAGAGGCGGGCAGGCCCATAGGCTGACGGGTCGTGCGCGCGATGGTGCTCGAGGCGCCCGGCCAACCGCTCGTCGAGCGCGAGCTGCCGACGCCCGAGGCCGGGCCGGGGCAGGTGCTGCTCCGGGTGCGCGCCTGCGGGGTCTGCCGCACCGACCTGCACGTCGTCGACGGCGAGCTCGCGGAGCCGAAGCTGCCGCTCGTCCCCGGCCATCAGGTGGTGGGCAGGAGCCCGGACGGACGGCGGCTCGGGGTGGCGTGGCTCGGCTGGGCCTGCGGCGAGTGCCGCTACTGCGCCGGCGGGCGCGAGAACCTCTGCGACCGAGCCCGCTTCACCGGCTACACCCTCGACGGCGGCTTCGCCGAATGGATCGTCGCGGACGAGCGCTTCTGCTTACCGGTGCCGGCCGCCTACGACGACGCGCACGCCGCCCCGCTCCTCTGCGCGGGCCTGATCGGCTACCGCTCGCTTCGCCTCGCCGGCGACGCGGAGCGGCTCGGCCTCTACGGCTTCGGCTCGTCCGCGCACATCGTCGCGCAGGTCGCCCGCCGTCAGGGACGGCGGGTCTTCGCGTTCACGCGGCCCGGCGACGAGGAGGCGCGAGCCTTCGCCCGGCAGCAGGGCGCGGAGTGGGCCGGCGGCTCGGACGAGCGGCCGCCGGAGGAGCTCGACGCCGCGATCCTGTTCGCGCCCGCGGGCGAGCTCGTCCCGGCCGCGCTGCGCGTCCTCGCCAAGGGCGGGACCGTCGTCGCGGCAGGGATCCACATGAGCGACGTGCCGGCGTTCCCGTACGAGCTGCTGTGGAACGAGCGGTCGGTGCGCTCCGTCGCCAACCTCACCCGCGCGGACGGCCGGGAGTTCCTCGAGCTCGCGCCGCGCGTGCCGGTGCGCACCGAGATCGAGACGCTGCCGCTCGCCCAGGCAAACGAGGCGCTCGAGCGGCTCCGCTCCGGCCGGGCGCGCGGCTCGCTCGTGCTCGTGCCCGACGCGTGAGCCTCAGGCGCCGTCGACGGCGGCGCGCAGCGAGGCGACGTAGCGGGTGAGGCTCTCGGCTCCCTCCTCGGCCACCTCGACTGCCCGCGAGCCGACGACGACGCCGTCCGTGAGCTCGGCGGCCGCCCGCGCGTGCTCCGGCGTGGAGATGCCGAAGCCCGCGTAGAGCGGCATGTCCGTCCTGGCCCTGGCGCGCTCGACCAGCCCGGCGAGGGCCGGGGAGAGGTCGGCGCGAGCGCCGGTGGTGCCGGTGAGCGTCACGAGGTAGAGCCAGCCGTCGCTGTCGCGCGCCGCGAGCTCGAGCCGCTCGTCGGTGGATGTCGGCGCGACGAGCTGGACGCGGCGCAGCTCCGGCCGCGCGCCCGCCGGCAGGTCGGCGACGATCAGGCTCGTCGCCCCGGCGTCGCGCGCCTCCGCGGCGAAGCGGTCCCAGCCGTGCGCCTCCAGCAGGGACGAGTAGGTCATGGGCACGAGCGGCGTCGCGGGCAGGGCCGCGCGGGTGGCGGCCAGGCACTCGAGGCAGGCCGCGGTGCGCATGCCTTGGGCGAGCGCCCGCTCCGCCGCTCGCCGGATCACCGGCCCGTCGGCGAGCGGGTCCGAGAACGGGAAGCCGAGCTCGACGAGGTCGGCGCCGCCGGCGACCGCGGCTTCCGCGAGCGCGGGCGTCTCCCGGCCGCACATCAGGTAGACGGCGAGCGTCTTCACTCGTCGCGTCGCAGGACGGCAACGATGTGCTGGCCGCACGAGAGCGCGCCCGGCTCGGATGCCAGGGCGAGCTCGGTGTGCGCCAGGAACTCGCGCAGCTCGGGCTCCTCGGGCTGCACCGCCGGGAGGAGCCCGGCGGCCGAGGCCGCGACGATCGTGCCGTGGGGCGCGAGCAGGGCCTCGAGCTCGCTCCAGCGGAAGAGCTTCATCGCGAGGTGGCCGTAGTCGGGCTCTTCGGGCAGCAGGCCCGTCCGGATGATCTCGTCCTGCCTCGGGACGCCGTCCCGCCGCGCGAGGTCGAGCAGGATCGGCAGGAAATGCGTCACGGTGCCCACGAGCGACATCACGGAGAGCAGCACGTGGCCGCCCGGCCTGGTGACGCGAACGAGCTCCGCGATGCCGGCTTCGGCCCCGTCGAGGACGTAGCTCAGCGGGCCGCCGAAGCAGACCGCGGCGTCGAAGCTCGCGTCGTCCCAGTGTGAGAGGTCGAGCACGTCGGCCTGCGCGCGCTCGAGGATCCGCTCTTCGAGCCCGGCCGCGGCGACGCGCTCACGGTTGAGCTCGAGCTGCTTCGGCGAGAGGTCGGCGACGGCGATCTCCGCGCCGAGCCGTGCCAGCTCGATCGTGAAGCGGCCGGGGCCCGCGCCGACGTCGAGCACGCGGTCGCCCGACCCGACGAATCGCCGCAGCTGGGCGGCGTGCACGTCCAGGCTCGGCGCGGGCGTGCGCCCGTCCTCGAATCGCGTCCACTCGCTCTCGCCGTAGTCGTCGTAGAAGTCGGCGGCGCGCTCGGGATCCCACGCGAGCCGATCGCTCACGCGCCCGCCTGTGGACGAATCGCCCCACCCTTGCCACACGTGCGTGACACTCCCGCGCGCCTTTCGCCGCTACGGTGAGAAACCCCGGGTGGGAGGGGGTTAGGGATGGGTCCCGCCGCCCGCCCCTGCGCACGCCGCGAGCTCACCGCGCAAGCACCTCGGCCAGGTCCTTGTCGCCCCGGCCCGAGAGGCACACGAGCACGAGCTCCTCCTCCAGCTCGGCCACCCGCGCGAGCGCGTGCGCGGGCTCGAGCGCGGGCACGATTCCCTCCGTCCGCGCGAGCCGCCGGAACGCGGCCAGTGCCTCCTCGTCGCTCGTTCCCACGTACTCGGCCCGGCCGCTGTCGCGCAGGAACGCGTGCTCCGGCCCGACGCCGGGGTAGTCGAGCCCGGCCGAGATCGACTCCGCGTCCAGCACCTGCCCGTCCTCGTCGGCGAGCACCGACGAGCGCGACCCGTGCAGCACCGCAGGGCGCCCCGAGCCCAGGGACGCCGCACCGCCGGCCTCCACGCCGACCAGGCGCACGTCGAGGTCGTCCACGAAGCCCGCGAAGAGGCCGATCGCGTTCGAGCCGCCGCCGACGCACGCCAGCGCGACCTCCGGCAGACGCCCCTCCGCCTCGAGCAGCTGGGCCCGCGACTCGCGCCCGATCACGGACTGCAGCTCCCGCACGATCTCCGGGTACGGCGCGGGCCCGACGCAGGAGCCGATCAGGTAGTGCGTGTCCTCGACGTTCGTGATCCAGTCCCGGATCGCCTCGCTCGTGGCCTCCTTCAGCGTGCGCGTCCCGAACTCGACCGGCCGCACCTCGGCGCCGAGCAGGGCCATCCGCTCGACGTTCGGCTGCTGGCGGCGCATGTCCTCGGAGCCCATGTACACGACGCAGTCGAGGCCGAAGCGGGCGCACACAGTCGCGGTCGCGACGCCGTGCTGGCCCGCGCCGGTCTCGGCCACGATCCGCCCCTTGCCGAGCCGCAGCGCGAGCAGGGCCTGGCCGAGCGCGTTGTTGAGCTTGTGCGCGCCGGTGTGGAGGAGATCCTCACGCTTCAGGTAGAGCCTTTTCCCGGGTGCGAACCGCTCCGCGAGCGTGAGCGGCGTCGGCCGCCCGGCGTAGTCGCGGCCGAGCTGCTCCAGCTCCGCCTGGAAGCCCGCGTCGTCGCGCGCGTCCCGCCAGCCGGCCTCGAGCTCGTCGAGGGCCGGGATCAGCGTCTCCGGGACGAAGCGGCCTCCGTACTCGCCGTAGGTCAGCTCCACCGCGCGGCCTCCACATACGCGCGGATGCGGTCGTGATCTTTGATCCCGGGTGCGGTCTCGAGGCTCGAGCTCGCGTCGACCGCCCAGGGCCGCACGCGCTCGATCGCCTCGCGCACGTTCTCCGGTGACAGGCCGCCGGCGAGGACGACGCGGCCGGTCGCCGACTCGGCGCGCCCAAAGTGCTCGGGGTCGTCCGCGGCCCACTCGCGGTCGACGACGCGCGCGACCTCCCGTCCCGAGCGCAGCAGGGCGCCGTCACGCGCGCGATGGCCGTTTTCCCGCGGGTAGAGCTGAACGAGGTCTGCGCCGTCGTCGGTGATCTCGCCGACGTGCACCGCGACCGAGAGCATCGTGTCAGGAACCGGCAGCACGGCCGGAGCGCGCCGCGGCGTCTCCCGCGCCAACACGAAGCCGGCCAGGTCGGCGCCGGCCTCGGCGGCGGCGGCGACGTCCTCCTCGCGGGTCAGACCGCAGACCTTCACCAGCGGCCGTGCGATCAGCTCCTTGAGCGTCGCCGCCGGATCGGGCGCCCGCATCAGCGTCGAGCCGACCAGCACCGCGTCCGCGCCCGCGAGCTCGGCCTCCGCGGCGTGCGCGCGCGCGCCGATCGCGCTCTCGGCGACGACGACGCGGTCGCGCGGCGCCGACTCGACGAGCGCCAGTTGCCTCCGACGGTCGATCTCGAAGGTCGAGAGATCCCGCGCGTTGATTCCGATCACCGCTGCGCCGAGCTCGACCGCGCGCCGCAGCTCCTCCGCGTCGTGCGCCTCGACGAGCGCGTCGAGCTCGAGCTCGTCCGCAGCAGCGAGGAGGCGTCGCATGTGCGCGTCGTCGAGATCCCGCAGCAGGAGCAGCACGGCGTCGGCTCCCAGGGAGCGCAGCTCCTCGAGCTCGCTCCGCTCGGAGAAGAAGCCCTTGGCGAGCAACGGCAGGCGCGTGGCCGACCGCGCGGCGGCGACGTCGGCCGGCGAGCCGGCGAACCGCTCGTCCACCAGGATCGAGACCGCGGCCGCGCCCGCGCGCTCGAAGCCCGCCGCGAGGGCGGCCGGATCGGCGTCGGGCCGCAGGTCGCCGGCCGACGGCGAGCGGCGCTTGACCTCCGCGATCGCCGCCAGGCGCTCGCCCGCGAGGGCAGCGCGGAAGCGCCCGTTCACGCCGGCACCGCCGGCGCCTGCGAGAACGCGACGAGCTCGTCGAGGCGGGTGGCCGCCGCTCCGGAGTCGACGGCCGCGCGTGCCAGCTCGAGCCCTTCGCGGAGATCGGCGGCGTGACCGGCGGCGGCGATCGCGCCGGCCGCGTTCAGCAGGATCGCCGAGCGCCGCCCGCCGTCCTCGCCGCGGAAGACGGCGTGGATCGCCGCTGCGTTCTCCTCCGGCGAGCCGCCGCGCAGCTCCTCCGGCGCGCAGCGCGGGAGG